>DASXJO010000921.1:0-2094 GCA_036497385.1 Candidatus Angelobacter sp.
AGATAGACCACCAGCGGTCCGGCGGGAAAGTCGAATTCGCGCGCGTCTATGCAGAAACTTTCTATCGGTGCAGTGATCCCGTGTTGCGCAGTGAACTTTCGGATGTTCTCTTCCGCAATTCTGTGCCACTCCGGCATGAACTCCGCGCCCAGAATTCTCTTGAATCCATACGGCGCCGCCATCAGGAGCACCCTGCCCTTGCCTGAGCCCAGATCCACAAACGTAAAGTCGTGAAAATGAATGGGCAGCGCCTGCATGATCTGCTCAAACAGCCATGGCTCGGTTGGAAAATATTGATGCCCGCTCAGGGCCGCGGTCAATTGGGCGCGGAAGCCCACGTTTGCCCGTGTGGTATCCACCATATGATCAAAGTCGTAGTCCAGGTCGCCATATTTTGCTTTGCGGCGGCCCGGCAGAAACTCGCGAAAAAAACGATAAGCCGCTTCAGCAACCTGCGCCAGCGTATGCCGCAGGCCGTAGTAGCGCACGCTGCTTCGGCAGTGCCGGCCAAACATCCGCCAGAAACTGAGGTCAGCCTCGCTGCCTGCCGCAATGGCAGAGGTTGGTTTAAAATCAGCCTTCATGAGAAAAGCCGTCAATCATCTTAAGAAATCAGATGCCATCCTTGCGTCTATTATTGCCCGTGTTGGTCCATGCAAGATGGCCTATCGCGATCCAACTTTTGAGATGCTGGCGCGGGCAATCGTGTTCCAGCAACTGAGCACCAAGGCTGCGCGGACGATCTATGGCCGTCTTGAAGAAGCTGCCGGCGGCGCGTTGACGCCAGAATCCATCCAGAATCTCAGCGTCGGTGAGATGCGGCGCGCCGGCCTCTCACGGCAAAAGCTCGGCTATATACGTGACCTGGCGGAGCACGCGCTGAGCGGAAAAGTGGATTTTGCCAAGCTGCCCGCCATGAGCGACGAAGAAGTGATTGCCTCCCTCACCGACATCAAAGGCGTCGGCGTGTGGACAGCGCATATGTTCCTGCTGTTTTCATTGCGGCGGCCCAATGTGCTCCCCATCGGCGATCTGGGCGTTCGCATGGCGATCCAGAAAGCCTATAGAAAGCGCAAGATGCCAACGCCGAAACAGGTGGAGCAGATCGCAAAAAACTGGCACCCATATTGCAGCTATGCTGCATGGTACCTGTGGCGGAGCCTGGAATTGCCGAAAGAACAATCCACCACGGAGGCACGGAAACACGGAGAGAGGCAAAAGCCCAAGGGCCGTTCAGCAAAAGCTTCCTAGAAAGAATAAGACAGTTGTTCCGTCGCGCGGATATTGGAGGTCCATGAGCATCGGAAAGCCCGAGTGATGCGTTTCTCCCCGATTACTTGCTTTTCTCCGTGCCTCCGTGTCTCCGTGGTAGGTTTGCTGTTCTGATAAAATCAATCGTTGATGGCTGCTGACCGCAAAATCCGCGTGCTTGTCGCCAAACCCGGCCTTGACGGCCATGATCGCGGCGCCAAAGTAATTGCCCGTGCGCTGCGGGACGCCGGAATGGAAGTCATCTATACCGGGCTGCGGCAGACTCCGGAAATGATCGTCAACTCAGCCCTGCAGGAAGACGTGGACGTGATTGGTCTGTCCATTCTTTCCGGCGCTCACAATGCTATCGTTCCGCGTGTCTCTGATCTGCTTCGGCAGAACAAGATGGACGACGTGCTGTTCGTGATCGGCGGCATCATTCCAGAGCAGGATTTTGAGTTCCTGAAGAAGGCTGGTGTCAGCGCAATCTTCAATCCCGGCACGCCAATGGATGACATCGCCGATTTCATTCGCAAAAACGTAAAGCCGCGCGGGCTCATTACCGCCTGATCTTTACTTTTTGTCGCTTCGCTCCAAACCGCTCGAGAAACTCTATTCAGCCAAGGGAGTATCTGCTCCTGAGGCGGGCGACTCGGCGCGCAAGTCGGCCGAGCCGCTGTAATCGCGCACTGTCCTGCCCCGCCTTGATTGCATGACGACAACGGCCTCCTGGGCGTCTCGAGTAAACTCGATTTGCTTAAGACCAAGAGCTCGGGACGAGGAGGCCATATGCAGTATATAGGTTGTGACTTTCATCCGAGCTTTCAAGTGATTGCCCAGTTG
>DASXJO010000922.1:0-1619 GCA_036497385.1 Candidatus Angelobacter sp.
ACGCATACAGGTCGCCTCTCCCTGGCAAGGAGAGGGGGAGGGTGAGGATTGTTTACGCTGATGGTCGAAACCCCTCACCGTGCGAACGGGGACATAGGTTACACTTTGAACCGGGGACATAGGTTACACTTTTTGTTCTTCTTTTCGCTGATTTTGGCGGGCGTAGGCCGTAGGCCGAAGCCCACCAAAATCAGCTTCTGCGTCGTGCAACGCCCCCAAAAGTCGCTCCATAAAATAGACTTCGTGCCGGCCGGGCTCGACCTCTTTGAGTCCCACCATTTGCCCCACCAAAGCGACTCCTATAAAACGCTTCTGTCCACGCCACTTGATCTGTCCGTTGCTACGCACCCGCCGCACCCGGTAGTGGGCCGGATAGCTCACTCGGCTTTCCCCTCCCCGATAAGGCCGTGCCGAAGCCTGGTAATGGAGCGCTGGCGTCTCCTGGTTGAGGGCTTCGTGCGGTCGCTCCAAATTGAAATGTCTCTGCCAGGCATCAAAACGTTTTTGCTGCTCGCGCAGGGTGCGTGCTGGAGGGGATGCTGTTTCTGCTTTGAGCGTGCGATGCATGCGCTCATGAACGCCATTCTCTTGGGGGTGGCCAGGGGCAATGAACTCCACCGCGATGCCAAGACGCATCCACCACACGCTCAGGCGCGAGAGCCCACCCGCGCCTCGGCTTCCAAAAGGACCACCATTGTCCACCCGAATAACGCTGGGCAGACCGTGCCAGGCAAAGAGGCGTTCGAAGACCGCTCGCGCGCGCGGATAGCTTTGGTCCTTGAGCGCCTGGCAACAAAGCAGATAACGACTGGCCAAATCGCTCACCGTCAAGGGGTCACAACGGCGCCCGTCTGCGGTGCGAAACCAGCCTTTAAAATCCACCGCCCAAACTTGATTGCTTTCCCGGGCTTGGGTGAGCGCCGGGCGCTCGATCTGCGGCCTGGTTCCGCTGCGCTTTCTTCCTCTCACCAGCCTGGCTTGCACCAGCATCTCTCCCAAGGTGCTGGCGGCCGGCACGCCTGCTCTTCCGTGCCGCGCGATCAATTTGGCGCGCAGCTTCTTGGGTCCCCACCACGGATAACGCTCCCGCAGCTCAATGACTGCCAGTCGCCACTTCTCGTCACTTCTCCCGGGACTGGTGTGGGGACGACGGCTCCTCTCCTCAAGCCCGTTCAAGCCCTGGAAGCGAAAACGCTCCCACCACTTGTACCCAGTCTTGCGACTGATGTCAGCGGCGCGGCAAAGCGCGGCAAAACTTTTCTTCTGTTTTTGAACCTCCAATACAAAACTCACTCTCTGTTCCATCGGCAACATCTCTTTCCAAGGCATATTTGCCCAGTAAATGTGTTACCCATGTCCCCAGTCTATTCTGTTACCTATGTCTCCAGTTCATACCCACCTTACTCCTCTCCCCTTGCACAAGGGGGAGAGGCCGGAACTCCACGCGCAAGAATTTCCGCGATGCTCGGTTAAGGCGCCGGTGTTTGCTCGCCGCCGGCTTGCCGTTTTGGCAGCGGAGTGCCATCCGGCTCCTGCCTTCCAGTTTCTATCATCGTCGGACGAATCGCCCCGACTGAGTCTGGTTTGGTATTTCGGGGGGCTGCGCGATGCGAGACGCT
>DASXJO010000923.1:0-5528 GCA_036497385.1 Candidatus Angelobacter sp.
TCTTAATGAATCCATGCCCCGATGCAGGCAATCCAACAATTTGAAATGTTTGTAGCCTTTGGTTTCACATCGGTGGAGGAGTACAACGATGCAGGTAGTGAATCTTGCACAGAAGTTTGCCGCCTTTCAGGATTATTTCAATCCCAAGATTGTGGGCGAGTTGAACAACTTTCAAGTGAAGCTCGTAAAAGTGCAGGGCGAATTCATGTGGCATCACCATGACGCCGAAGATGAGATGTTTATGGTGACGAAGGGTGAATTGCACATGAAATGGCGCGACGTTGAAGGGCGCGAGCATGACGACCCGGTCCGTCCGGGCGAGTTTCTGATCGTCCATCACGGCACGGAGCATATGCCTTACACGCTGGAAGAAACTCATGTCATCCTGTTTGAGCCGGCCACAACGCTCAACACTGGGAATGTGCAGAATGAGCGTACGGTAGCCGACTTGCAGAAAATATGAGCGGCCGCCACATCTCTCTTCGGTCATGAAAAAGCGGCTTGCGCTGATCACATGGAGCGGCCTCCCGCAGGGCGCGGAGAGCGAGCGGCTGATGCTGCCGCACCTGGCAGCGGCCGGCATTGAGGCGCAGCTCGTCGATTGGCGGAGGATTCGTTCGTCAACGGATTCCCAAAATACCGATTTGCAAGCTAAAGACGGGCGAAGCACGGCGTTCGTCCCATCCCAGTTTGATCTCTTGGTCTTGCGCTCCTGCTGGGATTATCACCTGCGAGGCGCTGAGTTTACGGAATGGCTTCGCGCAGTTGGCAGCCAGGTCCAAATCCTGAATCCTGTCGAGACAGTCTTGTGGAACCTGAACAAGATTTACCTTCGTGAGATTGAGGAGCAGGGAATCGAGATTGCGCCGACAGTGTTCGTCAATGGCAGCGGCTCCATGGCATCATCAGCATGGCACGAAATCCGGAGTTGGAACAGATCAGTGGTAAAGCCCGCAGTGTCGGCCTCAGCCCACAAGACTTGGCTGTTCGAGCGCGTGGCAATTCCCGGCGAAGCCGAACTGAAGAGCAAGATGGAAGGCGAGCCATTTCTTATCCAGCAGTTCATTCCTGAAATAGAGACACACGGCGAAATTTCATTCATCTATATCGACGGCGCATACAGCCATGCTGTGCTGAAGCGGCCCGCCACCGGCGATTTCCGCGTCCAGAGGGAGCATGGCGGTTCAGCGGAGCTGTTTTATCCCGATTCGGCTCTTCTGGATCAGGCGAATGAAACTGCCGCAACGGTGCCGCAGGTGCGCGATTCACTTTATTGCCGGATTGATGCAGTGGCGAAAGACGGCAAGCTGGTGCTGATGGAACTGGAGTTAATCGAGCCGGAATTGTTTCTGGGACTGACGGACGGCGCGGCGGAAAGGTTTGCGGAGGCAATCGCGAGGCGCGTTAAGTAGAAGCAAATCTTTACCGCAGATTAACGCCGATCAACGCGGATCAAAGAATGCACAATAAGATTTTAGAGGGTTTTCTGAGTTGCGGTATCCAACACACACGATCCATCTCACCCCGCGACGCGCCATCCTGAGGTGAGCTACGCGAATTGCAAGGTGGTTCGACACGGTTTTCGCGAAGCCGAAGGATCGGCTCTGCTGCACCGTAGGGCTATTAAGACTGCTTGGATGATCGGCTGCCCTGAAGAGCAGCGGAGCAGATCCTTCGCCTCGCGTCCAAAGCATGGTGTAAGGAGCAGAGCATCGTGTGCTCGGCTCAGGATGGCGCATTCATGAGGACCGAGATTGATTATTCGGGATACAGCAATCTTAGAAATGCTCATCCGCTTATCTGCGGTAGTTATTTGCGCTACTCGCGTAATTCGAACCCCGCCGCTTTGATTCCTTCCACCACCCTTTCCCGCGTACGCGTGACTTCTTCAGCGGTCAGCGTCCGGTCGTCAGCGCCCAGGGTCAGCCTGAAGGAAACGCTCTTCTTATCCGCCGGCAGCGGGAATATCAGCAGAAACTGCAAACTGACCAGGCTGTCTCCGGCAAACTGACGCAGTTTGTTTTCCAGATCGGCCACAAGCGTATGCGCCGGCGCGACAATTGAAAGATCAAAGCTGCTAGTAGGGAAGCGCCGCAGCGGACGATACGCCTGGCGCTGTGACGGCAGAGCTTGCAGCGCATCCAGATCAAGGTCGAGGATGGCGGCACGCCCGCGGTCAAGCAATCCGGGATGCAATTCGTAGAGGCCTCCCACGTGCTGGCCGCCGACTTCAACATGCGCGGCGCGCTCCGGATGCATCGTCTTGCTAGGCGCCTTCGCCGGAACAACTTTGGCGTTAGGCGAAACGTACTGCATTACGCGCTTCATCTCCAGCAGGTTCGCGCCGTTCGTCTCGCGGCCATAAATTGAAGCCATCAGGTGCGTGCGTTCTTTTGGAGTGCCATCAGCGCCTTTGCTGTAAGAGCGTCCAATTTCAAACAGACGAAAATCGGTGAAGTAGCGGCTGTTATCCGCCAGGTTGCGGCGAATCCCCGGCAGCAGCGCAGGGCGCATATATTTTTGATCCGCAATGATTGGGTTCGCCACCTGTAACAGCTTGTCTGTCGAGTAGCCAAACATGGCCGCATCCGCGTCAGAGACAAAAGAATAGTTGGAAACCTCGGTAAAGCCCTGTCCCACCATGGCGGCGCGAATTGCGCGCTGCTGCTCATGGTGAAAATTACGCGGCGTAGATTCGGACAACACCGCAGGCGCATGCGGCACAATGGACGCGTAGCCCACCATGCGTCCAATTTCTTCCACCAGATCTTCAGGGATGGAAATATCTTTGGTCGCGCGCCAGCTTGGGACTGTAAGCAGAAGTTTGCGCGCCTCAATCTGCTCCACCCCAAAGACGAGTGACTTGAAGATCTTGATCACTTCTTCCGTCGAGAGCTTGCGTCCCAGCTTCCGCTCCGCCCAATCGATATCGAGTTGGATTTTGGGCGGCGTGGACTTGCGCGCGTAAACGTCAATGGGCAGCGCAGCTTGGCAACCGGACGAAATTTGTTTCAGCAGCTCGACGGCGCGGGCCAGTGCGCGGACGGTGTTTTCCGGGTCCTGTCCTTTCTCAAAACGCATGGAAGCATCCGTGCGAAGCTTGAGCCGCGAAGAAGACTTGCGGACAAGCGCAGCGGGAAAGTTTGCGGCTTCCAGGACAATACGCTTCGTCGCCGCGCGGATCGCCGTGTCATTCCCGCCGATAATCCCTGCAATGCCAACCGGCTTATTCGCGTCGCCGATGACGATATCTTCCGGACTCAGCGAATACTTCTCGCCATTCAAAGCCAGAATGGATTCGCCTTTTTGCGCCCCACGGACAATGATCGTATCGCCCAGCAGATCGGCGTCATAGGCGTGCATGGGCTGTCCCAGTTCGCACAGCACGTAGTTCGTTACATCGACAAGATTGTTGATGGGATTTACGCCCAGCGAGTTGAGCCGATACTGCATCCATAGCGGAGAAGGCGCCACCTTTACGTTCTCCACTCGCTGTCCGCTGAAGCGCGCGCAGAGCGCGGCATCTTCAATCGTAATGGAAAGGTCGCCTTTGTTTGTGGCTGCTGGCAAGTCTTCAACCGGATCGGCCACGCTCAGGCCGGCGATAGCGGCAACTTCGCGCGCCATACCAAGATGTCCCCAGAGATCAGGGCGATTGGTCAAAGACTTATTGTCGATCTCAATAATGGAGTCGGGATCGGAATTTTCCGCGCTGGCTACGGCCGCAACACTGGCCCCCGCGAACGCGCCGGGATCGTGCACGCCTTCGCACTCGGCGGTCTTCATGGTGATCTGGCGGGCAAGCTCCGTCACGTCCATTTGCAGGCCAGGGACAAGCTCGCGAAGCCAGTTATAAGAAAACTTCATAGGTTTAGAACTGATTCAGAAAACGCAGATCGCCGCTTTGCAGCAGGCGTATATCGTCAATGGCGTAGCGCATCATGGCCAGCCGCGTCAGGCCCAGGCCAAAAGCAAATCCGTTCCACTCCTGCGGATCGAGCCCGCAGTTGCTGATCACGTTAGGATGTACCAGCCCGCAAGGCAGCAGTTCCACCCATCCGCTCTGCTTGCACACCGCGCAGCCGTTGCCGCCACAGATCAGGCATTGGATATCGAGCTCAAAGCCGGGTTCCACAAAAGGGAAGTAGCCTGGCCGCAGCCGCACCGTAACTTTGCGCCCAAACACTGAGCTGAGCAGCGTCTGCATGAAATAAATCAGGTGGCTCACGGAAACATCGCGGTCCACCATCATGCCCTCAACCTGGTAAAACGTGTGCTCGTGCGATGCGTCCACTTCCTCATTGCGGAAGACGCGGCCGGGCGCGATCATCCGCATGGGCGCGCCGTATTTCTGCAATGCGCGTACCTGCACCGGCGACGTATGCGTTCGCAGCAGATGGCCATCGGTCATCCAGAAGGTGTCCTGCATGTCGCGCGCAGGGTGGTCTGGCGGGATGTTCAACGCGTCAAAGTTGTAATAATCGGTTTCAACTTCCGGTCCATCGAGCACGCGGAATCCCATGGAGGTGAAGAGCTGCTCAATCTCATCCTGTACCTGCGTTACAGGATGGATGTGCCCCGGCGCAATGCCCTGCGGCGGAACCGTGAGATCAATCCATTCTGCCTTGTAGCGCTGGTCAGCTTCAGATCCTTCCAGCGACGCTTTGCGATCCTCCAATGATTTTTCCAGCGTGGCCTTGGCTTCATTCAATAGCTGTCCGGCTTTGGCGCGATCTTCCGGCGCCATCGAGCCAAATGTCTTGCTGATGCCGACGAGCTCGCCTTTGCGTCCCAGCACGGCGACGCGGACCTTCTCCAGATCGGTCAGCGTAGCTGCGGCGTTAATATCGCCCAGGGCTGATTGGGTCAGGTCTTTGATGGTCTGTATCGGGTTCGTCAAGAGTGTCTGCACTCGCGCTTGGGTAATCCTAAACTATAGAGTGCGGTGGAAACCGGGTCAATCTAAAGGGATCGTTGTCAACGCAGGAGACACGGAGAAAGGCAAAAACTTTTGCCGCTGATTGCGCAGATGAACGCAGATAGAATGAATAAAGCTAGGATTTCGCGAAAGTTCAGACGACTTAGAGACCTTTTCTTCTTATCTGAGCCTGTCTGCGTAATCTGAGGCTGGTTTTGTTTTTCTCCGTGTCTCAGTGCCTTCGTGGTGAAGATTGGTTTTGGTCCGCTCAAGTCCGCAGTAGGCACGGCCGAACCATGTTAAAATAAGAAGATAGCTGCGGTCCCGCTTGCGAGCCGGAATCCCCTTCGCAGTTCCTTATAAAACTAATGATTTCAGTCAGTAACGTGTCCATGCGCTACGGCGCAAAAATATTGTTTGAAGACGTCTCCACGGCATTTACGCCGGGGAAGCGCTATGGCCTTACCGGGCCCAACGGCGCGGGCAAGACGACGTTTATGAATCTGCTTTCCGGCGAGCTTGAGCCGCAGAAGGGCAGCGTTGTCCGCCCCAAAAAGCTCAGCGTGCTTAGCCAGGACCAGTTCGCCTTTGATGCGCATCGCGTGATCGA
>DASXJO010000924.1:0-6644 GCA_036497385.1 Candidatus Angelobacter sp.
GAAATGCAGTCTCGGGGTCCTTCGACTTTACCTCGCGCCTGCGTTGCTCGGTGTCGCTCAGGATGACAGGGGTTAGCAGGGTCGCGGGGGCCATTTGTTATTGCATGATACTGGCAGTTCCGGGTTTGCTCTTTGGGTTGCAGTCTCCTCAAGAGATGCCGCCGGCAACGAGACCAGGTGCAGTCACTCAGTCGTCACCCTCACCTACTCCGCCGCCATCGCCGCTTCCAACATCTAAGCCATCGCCTTTGCCAGCAGTGCCTCAGACGAGCGCAGTTGATGCTGCTCATCCACCCAGCCCATCTGATGAGATCGTGGTGACAGCCGTGGGGGACGTGATGCTGGGGACGACGTTTCCGGACGAATCGACGCTGCCGCCGAACGATGGGGCCGACTTGCTTTCCGAGGTCACTCCCTTTCTCAAGCGTGGCGATGTGGTGTACGGAAATCTGGAAGGCCCGATTGTCGACGGCGGCGATTCAGCCAAGTGCCATGGAAAGAAGATTGGCACGTGCTTTGCCTTTAGGGTGCCAACGAGGTATGGCAAGTATCTGAAAGACGCGGGATTCACCGCGATGGGGCTGGCCAACAATCATGCGATGGATTTTGGATTGGAAGGGCGCGCCAGTTCGCGCCAAGTGCTGGATGCGATGCAGATTGCGCATACGGGCGAGGTGGGCGACATCGCGCGGCTGACGGTTAAGGGCAGAAAAGTTGCGATCATTGCCTTTGCCACCTATCCCGGGGCATACAACTTCCTGAATCTTGATGAGTCGCTGAAGACGATCAGCTCACTGAAAACGGAGGGGGCCGATCTGGTGATTGTGGGTTTTCACGGCGGAGCGGAAGGAGCGACGCATCAGCACGTGCTGGAAGGCGATGAGACTTTTCTGGGTGAAGATCGCGGTGATCTTCGGCGATTTACGCACGCCGCCATTGATGCAGGAGCCGACCTGGTGCTGGGCTCAGGCCCGCACGTGGTGCGTGCAATGGAAGTCTATAAAGGGAAGCTGATCGCCTACTCACTGGGAAATTTCGCAACCTATGGGCCGTTCAACCTGAATGCGGAAAATGGCTTGACGCTGGTGTTGGAAGCGCATCTGGCCCCGGACGGAACATTCCTTCGTGGAAAAGTTTATGCGCTAAAGCAGGAAAAGCCCGGCGGGCCGAAGATGGATGCCGACAAAAAGATATTGCCGGTTCTGCGCGCTCTTTCTAATGCAGATTTTCTGCAGACAGGAATCGTGGTTGGTCCGCAGGGCGAGCTATGGCCCCCAGGTACGCAGGTTGTACCGTGTGCTGATGCTCCGGACCTGCTTGAACAACGGTTCGGCGCGGGTGCGTGTGGTATCTTCCCTTAATAGCCTTATATATAAGGACCGCATCTTAGAACCCATGAAATTAACTGTGTTATTCGCTTTTATCTTTATCAGTGGATTGATGGTGGGTGGTGTTGCGCAGCAAGACAGTTTATCGGCTGATTTGAAGGCAACTGCGCTCAAGGACGCTGCGTGTACCGCTGCTGGCGATGCCAGCCCCGGTGATCCAACCATGGAAGCTCTGCCGATTCATTCCGGTGGCCGCGACGTGGGGACGATTGTCGAGGTGCAGGGCGCATGCCACTGCCAGAGCACGAATTGCGATGCGCTGGTTTATCTCAGAAGCGCGGAAGGCTACAAGCTGGCCCTGCACGAGAAATATGCCTCACTTCATCCAATGAAGATCGTCAAACAAGGCATGCCTTCGCTTACCGGGCAATTTGAAATTAGCCCATCAAAAATGGAAACCACTGTTTATGACTGGGATGGCAAGGTGTATAAGCCGAGCTTGTGTGCGACCGTGATTAAAGGAAAAAAAGTACCTACAATTACGCGCCATCCGTGCAAGATGCCGTCGTAATGAAGAGAAGCAAGGCGGCACGTGTAAGCCAAAGTTCTTTGAGGAAAAAATGCTCTTATTGAAAAAATCTGCATGGATGATTTTTGTTTTTCTGCCTCTGTTGGCTGGCGCTCAGCGACTGCCATTCGGGTTGACCGCAAAGCACTATGGCCTGACGTTTACGCCGGACTTGCAGAAAGCAGTCTTCAGCGGTGACGAAACGCTTGATGTGGAAGTGAACAAGGCGGGCAACGAACTCACGCTGAATTCTGCCGAACTGGAATTTCAAGAAGCGACGATTACCCAGGACAACAAGACGCAGGTGGCGAAATGGAGCTTTGCTCCGGAAAAAGAACAGGTCACGCTCACGGTTGCCGATGCGCTGGAGCCGGGGCCGGCGACTATCCATATTAAGTACACGGGCATTTTGAATGACAAGTTGCGCGGATTTTATCTGGCCCGCACCAAAGAACGAAACTATGCGACAACGCAGTTTGAATCGACGGACGCGCGCCGCGCTTTTCCGTCACTGGACGAGCCTGCCTACAAAGCCACGTTCGACATTACGCTGATTGCGAACAAAGGTGACACCGCGATTTCCAACAGCGTTATAGCTTCCGACACGCCGGGGCCGGGCGAGGGAAAACACACGATTACGTTCGCCACGACACCAAAAATGTCCACATATCTGGTGGCAATGGCGGTGGGCGATTTTGAATGTATTGAAGGCTCGGCCGACAACATTCCAATTCGGGTGTGTGGCACGCCGGACAAGAAGCCTTTGAGCGCAGCCGCTTTGCGCTATGCGACGGAAATCCTGAAGTTTTATAACCAGTATTACGGCATTCCATATCCGTTTGGAAAGCTGGACATTTTAGGCGTGCCGGATTTTGAAGCGGGCGCTATGGAAAATACGGCAGCAATTTTCTATCGTGAGTCGCTGCTCTTCATCGACGACAAAAATTCTTCCGTCGATTCACACCAGGCGGTGTTTGAAGTACTTGCGCATGAGATGGCGCACCAGTGGTTCGGCGATCTGGTGACGATGAAGTGGTGGGACAACATATGGCTGAACGAGGGATTTGCCACGTGGATGGCGCTGAAGCCATCGCAAGCGTTGCATCCGGAATGGAATGCAATGCTGGATGCGGTGCAGGCCACGGACACCGCCCTTACGCTTGACGCACTGGTAAATACACATCCGATCCGCGCCAAAGCGGAAACGCCGGAGGAAATCAACGAGCTCTTCGACCCCATTTCTTATGAGAAGGCGTCGGCGGTGCTGCGCATGATTGAAGCGTATGTGAGCCCGGATGTTTTCCGTCGCGGCGTGAACGTGTACCTGCGCAGGTTTCTTTATGGCAATGCCACGGCGGAAGATTTCTGGAGCGCGCTAAGCGCTGCGTCCGGACGACCTGTGGACAAGATCATGCCAACATTTGTGGACCAGGCGGGCGAGCCGCTATTGACGGTGAGATCGGCGTGCCTGAATCCGCCAGCGCAGAAAGCACCAGTAGTGCGAAAGGGCAAGCGATCACGCCGCGGGCCGATCAAACCGAATCCGACCACGCAAGTTACAGTGTCACAACAGCGCTTCTGGGCAAACCCAGCCGAGGCGCCGAAAAAAGAACAGATATGGATGGCGCCTCTCTGTGTGAAATCCGGTGCGGCAAAACCGTTTTGCCAGATATTAAGCCAAAAAGAGCAGACGCTGCCGCTGGCTGGATGTTCACCGTGGGTTTTTGTGAATGGCAGCGCCGCAGGCTATTACCGTACACAATATGACAACCCTGATTTGCAGAAACTGATTGCCGTGGCCGGCACAGAATTGACGACGGCGGAACGCATTTCACTTTTGCGCGACCAGGCCGCGCTCGTTGGCTCAGGACAACAAAGCATGGCAACGTATCTGGATTTGATTGCAGCCATGAGCCAGGACGCGCAGCATGAGGTGGTAGAGAGCTATTTGCCGACACTCGATTACGCGAACAACTACCTGCTTGCGGGCACCGATGCAACATCATTCCGCACATGGGTACGTTCCAACTTTGGGCCAATGCTGGCAAAGATTGGCTGGACGCCCGCCGCAAATGAAAGCGCTGAAATACATACTTTACGCGGCAACCTGATCCATATTCTGGGAATGATCGGTGAAGATCCAGAGACGATCCGGCAGGCCACCAGCCTGGCCCAGCAATACCTGAAAGACCCGAACTCCGTGGATGCAAGCATTGCCAAGGATGTGCTTGGAGTGGCAGCGCGGTTCGGCAATGAAGAGTTGTTTCAGCAGTATGTGAGCGCGATGGGCCGGATGCGGTCACCGGAACAGTTTTACAACGTGGGCGGAGCGCTGGCTGAATTTCGCGATCCTAAAATCGTGGAGAAGGTACTGGAGCTTGCCGTATCCGACGAGATCCGCAACCAGGATGCAGCGGCACTGATCTCACGGGTGCTCTTCAACCCCGATGATCAGAAGACAGCATGGGAGTGGGTGAAGGCGCATTGGCCCGCCGTGGAAAAGAAAATCACAATGTCCAGCGGGCCGGAAATTGTTGGCGCAACACGCAGATTCTGCAGCGCGGAGTTGAATGATGACGTCCAGCAGTTCTTTACGGAACACAAAGTCGCATCGGCGGAACGGGCACTGAAGCAGTCTCATGAAGATATTGAAGGCTGCGTGAAGCGGCGTCCGCGATTGCAAACGGAGCTGGCGCAATGGCTGCAGCAGCATGCAGCGGCAAGCAAGGGCGGAGGACAGTGAAACTCATTTGATCGACTGAAGCTGTTGCTGAGAAAAGCAGGACGCCGGAAGCGAATCCGGCGTCCGCGCGGTGCGTCTTACATCGATTTCAACAGTCCCAGCCAGCGCTCCCAGCCTTCATCGTGCGCCTTTTTGTTGGCCACAGCCATGTCATGTTTCTTTTTGGTCTCCGGATCGTCAGCTGTATTCTTGGCGGCAGCGTCGTTTGCGGGGTCTTCACCGGCGCGCATAAATCCGTGGCCTGCGCCGGGATACGTGACCGGATCATATTTCTTGCCTGCGGCTTTCATCGCCGCCTGCGTGTCGGGGATCGTGGCTCCAATGCGGGCGTCTTCACCAGCATAAAAACCATAAACCGGCGCAGTGATGGCGGATACGTCAGCCGGTCCGGGTCCATAAAACACAAAAGCCGCGCTCAGGTCTTTGCGATTAGTGGCGAAACGGAATGACTGTCCTCCGCCCCAGCAGAATCCGCTCACGGCAAGCTTGCCATTGCCGGCGGGAATCTTCTTGGCATAATCGGCGGTGGCGTTCAGGTCGGCGGTGATCTGATCAGGATTCAGCGTTGAGATGGCCTTCCCGACCTCCTGGCTGGAAAATTCGCTGCTGCCGCCGCCTTTTGGCCCCATGCCGGAAAGCAGGTCGGGCGCTATCGCAATGTAGCCGTTCGCAGCAAGCTGGTCCGCCACGCTGCGCGCCCAGTCGGTAAGGCCAAAGATTTCATGGATCACAATCACCACCGGCGCTTTCGCCTTGGTCTCCGGGTAAACGACGAAGGCTTGAACAGTGCGATTATCGTGCTTGATCTGCACCCATTCTCCATGCCGCGGAGATTTATCCAGTTTTTGTTTGGCCCAATCCTGGGCAAAGCCCGTGGAAAGGCAGAGCAACAGCGCGATTGAGACAGCAAGGGATCTTTTCATGGGGAAAAGTTTACTAGGATTGAGAGGGTGGAACAAATGAAGCGTTGCAGTTGCGGCATGCGCGACGCGGGCGGCGGAAGGATTTTTTGTGCGCGCTCCGCTGCAGTGCGTCCCTGCAAGCCAAACCCCGGCTAGCAGGGAGCAGCTACGCGCGGGCCTGCGGCGCAAGGAATCAAGGTCGTTTGATGTTCTCCCAGCACTTACCCCTTCGGCAAGCGCGCCTCGGGCCGTGCTGGGCTAACCTGTGACGCGCCTACGGCGCTTAGATTATCGGCGCGAATGCAGATTGTCGAATTCCCGTTGGTACCATTCGGGTAGCGGCACAATTTGAATTTTTCCCGTTTACCAAACCATTTGTGAAGCGTCATCTCGACGGGCGTAAGTGAGCCCGCGTTGTTATCAGCGGGCGAGTAGCCCGGAGAGAGCTTATGTTTTGCTACTCTCAAGAAACACAAGGTCCCTCACCCCTACTCGCGCGCTGGTAAAAACGCGCGCTCGCTTACGGGGATTCGGGATGACGATTCTTGGTTTGTACCAAACTGTACCACTACCGTTCATTCTCATCAGGGCCAACACCGCAGCCGAGGGCGGCTGTGCCACACGAGTCCTGTAGGGCGGACGCTGCTGTTCGGAAACGATACAGAGGGCCGCGATTGTTTTGTCAAGATGGGCGGATTCCAAATATTGCATCGGCCTCTTTCGCTATTGATTCGACACGAATAAATAGGCTACAGTGGGACATTTCGTTTCATCAGGAAAAGAACGATTTTGAACCAGGAAAAACCCTCACCACTGATGACACGATAACAATGATTTGCACAGATTGAAGTAGAGATTGGCTGATGGAAGACCTGAGAAGAACGGCATAATTTTGCGCAGTTTACCAGCTTACTGCTGGAGAAGGAGTTATCAGACATGGGCTACTGGATTGTGAATGGCCGGCAAATGACCGACGAGGAACATGACCAATGGGAGATACAGAAGAAGCTGCAAAAAGAAAAGATTCAAGAGGAGTCGGCGCGGCTGAGCCGGCAACTTGGAGCAGCTTATGCCGCTTTGAAGGAGCATCTGGAGCGGAACCC
>DASXJO010000925.1:0-2319 GCA_036497385.1 Candidatus Angelobacter sp.
ACCGCTGCAACATGCAGGCTGAAAGCAACAACGAATCCAGGCTGGATAAAATACAGAACAGTCTCTAACCCGCCCGCCAGCAATATGCTCGCCACTGGTCCACCGAGCGTCAAAAGGAATAAGCGTCGGGGCAACGTAGCATCATCTTGATCGCTCATGCGCGGCTCGAGCACGGCTGCACCCAGAGTGACCACGTCTCCGCAATAGGGTTCACCGCAGCGAGTGTGCCTGCCCAAAGGCAGCGCGCCAATTTTGAATTGCTTGAGCCGGAAACCAGCAAACCATCCGGCAACAAGGTGGCCCATTTCATGAGTAAAACCGGAGCTCAGAGCGGCGACTACCGGAATCAGCGCGGCCCAATATCCCGGCGCAATTTCTATTACGGCGCGCAGGCTGGGCAAGGCAACCAGAATCAAGATTGCTAAACTGCTGGCAAGAAAGTATTCGCCCGCGCTCAGGCTGTCTTTGCTCTGCGGCGGCAAAGGGCGGAACACATCCAGCACTGGCGTGGACGTCGGCGAATAATGTTGTGCGGTGTTCAGTTTAGTCTCGGCTGCAAGTTCCATGGGGAGTACGGTCCAAACGGCCCTTCCACCCACAATCATAGGGTCAACGTGGCCCCGCTGGCATGAGGTCGTTGGTAGATGGCCTTTGGTCACCGGCTGCAGCGCTACTCCGGATTCTACAAGCGCCTCCAATTAGGGCTTGTTCGAACCCTCCCCGCCCAGCGTGACCTTGATGCCACTGCGAAAGTTCAATGGCAGTGCTGGAAAGCCCGGAGCCGGATCATAGTGCTGGCTGGCCAGGTTTTCGATTGCCGAATAGATCTGCAGGTAACGGTTCAGACGATAGCTGCCGCTGACATCGATCTTTTGATATGACTCGGCAAGGTTGCGGTTAGGAAGCAGCATGGTAGAACCAAATGAGGAATCGAAGAGAAACGTGCTGCTGTCTCGGCGGCTGACAAAGTTGCCGCTCAACGCCAGCGCCAGCTTGCGCCGCGCATATCCCAGATAAACACTAGCAACATGGGGGGCGCGATTGAAAGGCCGATTTCCCACCAGCGGAGAAAATGCTCCGATAGGAATGGTGGGAAACAGCGGATTGAATGAAGGGAGAAGCTCGTCACTCGAAAACGAGCGGCGGACAATGCCGTCGAGGTATGTGTAAGCGGCGCGCGCGGTGAAGCCGTGGCCAAGGCTCAAATCGAGTTCGGTTTCCGCGCCGCGAGAACGCGTTGCCAGTGAATTCACACTGGCGCCGAAGGGTGTAACATCGAGAATCCCTTGAGGCACACCCAGTTTGGCCAGACCGCCAGGACTAACGAACTCAATCTCATCATTGAAGTGATTGTCGAAAAAGGTAAAGCCAAGTTTAGCGCGTCCACTCCAGAAATATTGTTCCACGCCGGCATCAAAGCTGCGCGAACGAACTGCGCCAATCGAGCCAACGTGAAACTGTGAAATTAGCGTCGGCCCGTCGGGCAGTTGCGATAGCAGCGTGAACAAAGAATTGCTGGCGGAGAAAATATCCGGCTCCTGGATTCCCTGCCCATAATTAAATTTGAGTTTGGTGCCGGCCAGCGCGCCGCTGGCGCTCGGCCTCACCAGATAGTAAGCCAACGAAGCGCGAGGCGTAGCGGCCAGACCGAAGACAGCGTTTTTTTCCACGCCGACTCCGAGCGTGGCGTAAAGCCGATTCCACAAATTGCCGTGGACTTCTCCGGTACAGCTGTAATTGGTGCGCTCCACCGGTTTGGGTCCACGTTCATTTTCAAAATGGAAAGCAAAAAGCGCTGTCAGGCGAGTGCCAAAGGAATAATCAGATTGGAACGTGAGCAGGTCACTGTTGTTCAGGATGAAGAATCGCTGTGGATAGTCGCCGCCAAAATCAAGGATGGCCTGGCCTGTGGTGCTGAAACCGTTCGCACCCTGGATCGTCACTACGTTCCCAAGAAAGTTTCCAAAACCATCAGGTATTCCCGTGGGCGAGGGATTCACAAACTGCGAGTTCTGCCGCGTGGCGCCGTAACGCAAGAGGTTGTGCCAGTGCGATGTAGTCTGGTTCTGCAGTGTCGCTCCGATGTAAGTATTGTCTTCGGTCTGAAAAGAGTCGTCAGGAATGCCGAAGAAATCGATTGCGTTGGGAACATCCACCTTTGCCGCTACGCGCCGCACGGTCAGACGCAGATTGGTGGAAGCGCCGGGCGTCCAGCCAAAGTTTCCGGCATACGTGCCATTGTGAAACTGAGGATTGCTGGAAGTATTGCCGCCATCGTAGCGCCCGAACTCAGAAAAGTAATCGATCTGCCTGAAGATG
>DASXJO010000926.1:0-1630 GCA_036497385.1 Candidatus Angelobacter sp.
AGCTGAACTCCCGTGGGATGCGTTGAGCAAAAGCCCGTAGTCGACTCCAGCGGGAATGCGCAGATGCAGCCGGTCTTGCAAGGTTTATTCGCGCCGCAGCTCCCGCCACAGGCGGCCGAGGCTTGCGCGTCGGTTCGCAGCTGCCGCGCCGAAACAGTTCCCGCGCAGAGGACACCAATGACCAGTGCGGTAAAGAACATTGAATTGATCTTTTTCATGATTGACTTCCTCCTTGTTCCACCACCGAACGTTTTAACATCGGGCGAAGAGCGGCTATTTTCCCGGCTTGGCTGCGATGAAACCGCACACGCCTGAATCTGGGAAATTGGGCTGGTTGAAGACGCATCCGCAGCCCAGAACGTTGGGGCAGGGTTGTTTCCTGCTGCAGAAATGGTGCTGGCAAGTTGTGTCCTGAACGTTCAGAAACAACTGGTGAGCGGAAACCGTTCCCGCGCAGAGAACGGCGGTGACAATGGCTCCCAGGAACGTGTTCTTCATGCTTTTGGTCGTCATAACAATTTCACTCCTTCAAAAATCTAAAATGTCGCCCGCTTGCTGGATGCCGCGGCAGTTTTGTTTGCTGCGGTACGCTGTTTGAGATCGACAACGGCGGAATCAGTCATCACACCTGTCCAGACCTTCTCCACTTTTCCAGCAGGATCAAGAAGGATGGTCTGCGGCGTGAGCTGAAAGCGGTAATTCAACATCACATGAGGCTCGACCTTTTCAAAAACCGGCAGGCCCGTGAGCTGGTGCTGTGAAAGAAACGGAGCTTGCGAAGTCGAGGTGACATCCACTCCCACCGGACGGACCACCGAGCGATCCAGCGACGAAATTACCTGATCCCACTTTGGCCAGTTCTGCTCGCAGAAAGGGCACGTTGGAGAAAAAACCAGTACCAGGACTTTTCGCGGGTCTTTTCCGTAGTCGACCTCAACTGGTTTTCCTTCGGGATCGAAGCCCTTCAAGTCGGGCATCTGAGTGCCGGTAGTGAGTTCCAGGGCGGGTGGAGGTTGTGAGAGCTGCGCTTTCAGTTGCCGGTTCTGATGGATCAGAGCGATGTTTACCGCCAACAACACAACGCAACAGGCCGAGATCGCGACAGTCCATTTCATTCTAATTCCTCGCGGAAACGATTGGGAAGATGCTGGTCCGCCGAACGCAATTGCGAATGTTAGCAAAGTTTCAACTCAGTGCGACCGAATAGGAAGTAAAAATCGAACAGCTCTGTTCCAATTTGGCACGACAGTGAAACATCGAGAAGCGTGTGAGTGATGAGTCCTTTGCCGGCCGCGCGATATCGGCCACTGGCCTGCTACCTCGGTGCGCCGCACGCCAGAAATATTCCGCACACATTGCACTTTGAAACGTGCTTTCCGTTGACGGCCAGAGTTGCCAGTGAGGAGTGTGCACTTTAGGACAGCGACCAATTCGTTCGGCCTTGTCCTTCCGACCACACGATTACACAACTATTACAATCCGTCCGCTCCCACGCTGATAGGCTTGAATCAAATACATAGGCACGAATCACCAAGGAGACTCAAACTCGTGAATTTTTTCAAGCGGGACAGAACATTTAGAGAACCGATCGTCAAAGTGACCACTCTTTTCATGATCGCATTCCACATAG
>DASXJO010000927.1:0-2422 GCA_036497385.1 Candidatus Angelobacter sp.
GTATCCGTCAGAGGAACCGCACAGTTGACGGGGGTGCAGTTATGTAGTTAGCAGGTTGCCCAGGCAGATGGCGTGAGTTGTTTGATTTGTTGAAACGGGCGATCGGCCAGGCCTGGCAGGACTTCGGCGAGGTAATCGCGAATCGGGAGTTTCAGCCGGCGGCAGGATTCCACGATGGAGAGGATGGCGGCCACTTTCGGGCCGGCCTGTTGACTGCCCAGGTGGATCCAGTTTTTTCGTCCGACAACCAGCGGTCGCATCGAATTTTCCGCCAGGTTATTGCTCAGTTCAAGTTCCGGATACTCGAGGAACCGCACCAGCTTTGGCCAGAGCGCGAGAGTGTAACGGGCCGCCTTGCCCAATGCGCTGGCCGGCAAGGCTTCAGTCTGTGCCGCCTCGATCTGCGACTTTAAAAGATCGAGCAGCGGCCGTGCTCGTTCGAGGCGCAAGGCCTGCCGAGGTGACTGATCGAACTGCGCTGCACGTGCCTCAGCGTCAACAGAAAACAGCTCATCGATGCGGGCCACAATGCGCGCGGCCACGCGATCCTCTGGATGGAGTTTCACTGCTTCCAGGAACTTTCTGCGCGAATGACTCCAACAGCAGGCGTGCACCATCCTCGGCCCGCCCACCTGTTCATAGGCGGTGTAGCCATCGGTTTGTAAAATGCCTTCAAACTGTCCCAGAAAGCGCTTCGGCCCTTCCCGTCCGCGGCCGAGTCGGAAGTCGAACACTACGCTGCCCCCGGGCCTGCCATATTGCCACAGGTAGGCTTGATGGTTTTTGCCTCGTCCATCGTGCATCTGCACGCCGACCGGCGTTTCATCCGCCTGAATGTAGGTGCCGTTGACCAGTTCACGACCGACGGCTGCGGCAAGTGGCGAGAGCAACTCACCCACCCGCATCACCCATCCATCCAGCGTGGCGCGGCTGATCTCAATCCCCGTTTCCCGCTCCAGGATCGCGCTCTGGCGGTACAACGGCAAATGATCACTATACTTAGCGACCACCGTGTCGATCACCACTCGGTCACTCGCCAGGCTTTTATCAATGATCCGTGCCGGCAGCGCCGCCGTGATTACGCCGCCTTCTTTACAAACGCGGCAGGCGCGTTTCTCTCGCTTGGTGACCAGCACGAAGTAGCGTGCCGGTTCCACATCCAGCTGCTCACTCTGCTCGTAGCCGATCACAGTCGTTTCCTGTCCACACGCCAAACAGGTGCACTGCTCCGGTGTGCAGGCGAGCACTTTCTCCCGACGCGGCAAGTCCGCCGGCAGTTCCTGGCGTCCGGGATGTTTGCGCTGCTGGCTTTTATTGGATAACGCCGGTTCCGGTGCGCGTTCGCTCTCTGCCTGGACTTCCACGCCGCTGACTCCGGGCTCGAGTTGCAGCAACTCCAGTTGCGCGTCACTCAGCTTCTCGCCCGCAGGTCCGTACTTGGCGATCAACTCCAAGCGGAGACGCTCTTCGAGTACTCTGATCTTCAACTCAGCCCACTGCAGTTGTTTGCGCAGCTGTTCGATCTGCTCGGATTCGGAAGCTGGCGGAGGAGAGGAAGAAGGACTCACGCTGCGTTATAAAACAACGTAACGTACACCTCCACTTACAAGCAACTTATTCTAGACTTACAAGCTTGCTTTTCTGTGTATTACTTCTCGGCCGCAGTAATCACACGGTGCCATCGTCTGCGTTCCGCTTGTGAAAGATCGATGCCGCCCAATAACAACACCAACTCTTCGGGCTTGAGCACAACCTTTACCTGCTCGCTCGCAACCTCCGGCCAAACGAAGCGCCCACGTTCCAAACGTTTCGCGCATACCCAGAGCCCGCTTCCGTCATAGAACAGCAACTTCAAACGGTTCCGCTGGGCATTCGAAAACAGGAAAATGTGCCCACTTAGTGGCTCGCATAACAACCGGTCTCGCACCAGTCCGTATAGCCCGTTGAACCCCTTGCGCATGTCGGTTGCACCCGCCGCCAGGTAGATCCGTGTCGCTGACCCAAGCCCGAACACTCAAGCCTGCTCCAGTACACGTACTAACTGTTGCAGTACCTTCGGGTCGAATCCGCCTCGCACTTCGATGCTCCGACCGCTCGCTAACCAAACCAGCAACTCACCGCACCGCGAACTGGTGGCAGGTCGCTTGGCCTGTGAAACCTCTACCGGTATCAAGCGGCCAGATGATCCGGTTTCCGTACGCATCTGCTTTCGCTTACGATGCCGGTTCAAAGTTGATAACGACAGTCCATGCTTCTCACAGAACTCCTGCCGCCCCAGCCCGCTCGTGTCGTATTCCCGGACTAATTGCTCAACTTCTGCCCGGCTCCGCCGACGCCGCTCTCCTTCGCTCTGTTTCGCGCTCATCCTCCAACTTCAACACTCTTGCCGCGCCGTTAACAGATGGGTTGCTCTGACGCTTAC
>DASXJO010000928.1:0-8822 GCA_036497385.1 Candidatus Angelobacter sp.
TCGCTTTTTCAGCGTGGCTAAAATGTTCTTTGCCTATGGTCTTGGCAATGGACTCTATTTTTCTCTTGCCGTAGGTGCCACCAGCATTCTGTGGCCGGGCTCGCCCTCGCCCCCGAACATCTATTCCGTGATTGAAAAGCATAAACCGACGTTGTTCTTTTCCGTGCCTTCAAACTATTCAACGCTACTTTCCTTTCAGCGTGAAGGTGGCGGTCCCGACTTTGACCTTTCGAGCGTACGCTACGCGGTTTCCGCAGGCGAGGCGCTGGCCGCAACGCTTTTCCATCGCTTCAAGGAACGCTTTAACGTTGAGATTCTGGACGCCATTGGATCCACTGAGGCGTTGCACATGTTCATTGCCAATCGTCCGGGAGCAGTGCGGCCGGGATCGAGCGGCCAGATCATGCCGGGATACGAAGCGCGGATCGTGGACGAAAATGGCAATGACCTGCCGGATGGCGAAGTCGGGAGTCTTTTGATTAAGGGCGATTCCGTCTGCGCATATTACTGGAACAAGCACGAGAAAACGAAAGAAACAATTCAAGGCCATTGGATCCGCACGGGCGACAAATATTATCGCGATCCGGACGGCTACTACTGGTACGTGGGCCGCAATGACGACATGATGAAAGTCAAAGGCATGTGGGTGAGCCCGATTGAAATTGAGAGCGTCCTAATGGAGCATCCCATGGTGCAGGAGGCTGCGGCTATTGGCAATGCAGACGGCAACAATCTGGTAAAGCCTGCCGCCTACGTAGTGCTAAAGAAGGGCGCGAGCAATACGCCGCAAATGATTGAAGAGATTCGACAGCATGTGCTGGGCCGACTCGCCGCATACAAGTGTCCGCAAGTATTCGAGGTCGTCACTGAGCTACCCAAGACGGCCACGGGAAAGATCCAGCGTTACAAACTGCGGCAATCGGCATCTGCGGCAAGTAGTGTTCCAGCAAAATAAGTTCGCAACTTCCAGGAACCTTTCCGTTCTCCTGGCGTATATACAACGCAAGGAGATGTGTAATGAAAAGACTCCTGCCTTTGTTACTCGCGCTATTCGCATCCTTGAGCTGGGGACAGACCAGCCACGAACGACGTTATGAGCTCCGGCCTGATCCCAACTTGCCGCTGGAAATAGATCTTGGCCCCGGCGATTACCAGATTGTGGCCAGCAATTCTGACGGCATTGCGGTTACATATGATGAAACCAATCCAGGCGCCTTGCGTAACCTTAAAGTACAAATCGATTCCGGACATGGGCAGAACCATCTCAAGATCGCCGGACCGAAATCAAACTTCCATGCCGTAATTGAAGTGCCCCGCAAGACCGATCTGCGCGTGCGCATGAGCGCCGGCGGACTCACCATTGGCGATGTTGAGGGGAATAAAGACATAGAGGTTGTGGCCGGAAATCTTGAACTAAATTCTCTGCGGCCTCAGGACTATGCCCTGGCGGATTTTTCTGTCCGCATCGGTGATGTGTATGCTCCTTTGTTCAATACTGCTGAGACGGGTCTGTTGCGATCTTTTAAGACTGCCGGCCCGGGCAAATATCATCTGCATGCACATGTGGGAGTTGGCGATATGACGTTGCGCACGACCAGGATTTAGCTTTTCGTGTGCGCTGCTTTGCGCTACCCCTCTAATACTAAACGCCAATTAAGCGGCTATATGGCGCGAGGCTTAAGAAAGCTGAAAGCTTTGTCTCCTTGGAGGCATATTGCGTGAACCCTGGAAAGAAGCAGGCCTCGGCCTGCTGAATTTGCTTGCCGTCATTGTTATGATCGTGGTGGCACAGCCTGTGTTGCGCAAGTTTCTTCCTCCAGCATTGGGCATAGCCCTGTTGGCGCTGCTTGTCCTCGGCACCTACATAGCGGCCTCAAGATGGATTGAGCGTCGAACGCCGTCTGAACTAAGAGTGAGCCACTTATTGCCTGATGCTGCAGCAGGCCTTGCTGTGGGACTGGCATTGTTTGCCACCGTGATGGCAATTCTGTGGGCCGTCGGCATTTATCATCCCGCGGGACGTGGCACGGTGAAGGGGCTCGTCACTGGTTTTGACGCGGCACTTGCAGCAGGGATTATCGAAGAGACGATATTTCGCGGATTGCTTTTCCGCCTGAGTTCGAAAATCCTGGGAACATGGGGAGCGTTGCTGTTCACGGCTACCTTCTTCGGTGCGGCACATGCCTTCAACCGGGGCGCAACTTTCAGTAGCTCGCTGGCAATTGCGCTCGAAGCCGGGCTACTCCTGGGTGCGGCCTATGCAGCCACGCAGCGCCTTTGGCTGCCGATCGGCCTGCATATTGGCTGGAATTTCGCAGAAGGCTCAATCTTTAGTATGTCGGTTTCCGGTGGCGATACGAGTAGGGGGCTAGTCCAAGGTTCGCTAAGCGGTCCTCGAATCGTTACCGGTGGACAGTTCGGGCCTGAGGCTTCCATCGTCGCAGTAATCGTTTGTCTGGCAGTCGCACTGTACTTCATCCGGCGCATAGTTGCCAGGCATCTGCTTAAGCCTCCGGCATGGAGCAAGCAACCGGTAAACAATCCGTGTTGAAACTTCCCGTACTTCCCAGAGTTCATCTTGAAAGATCGTTACGTGACGATGTTTCAAGATGGGCACAGAGACGGCGTACGCCCTCCTTGAAGTCCTCTTCAGGTGCAATAAGGCTGAGGACAAGATATCCGTCGCCGGGAAAATCATAGAAATGCCCGGGATGGATATAAACATCGTGATTCTCCAGTAAGTCGATTGCTAGCTCTTCGTCGGAGCGGGTTGCCGGCACGCGCAGCACCGCATACCAGCCGCCCTCAACAACCAACCGGCTCACGTGCTGGTTGTCCGCCAGTTGCGCATTCAGCTCTGCAAGATTGGCGTGCACACGGGCCATTAACTGCTCTTGAAATTTTTTCCGCTGCTGCAACAAAACGGGCGCGGCCAACTGGATGGGAGCATTCAGGGAAAGATACATATCCGCGATCATCTCCAATCTAGTCAGCGCTTCCCTTTTTTCTGCTTCCGGGCCGCTGACAACCAACCACGCGAATTTCATCTGTGGCAACCCGGAAATTTTGGAGATACCGCTCATGGTGAACGTCAGTGCACCGGCGTTTGCAGCGAAGCTCTTTTGCGGAGCGCCAAGAGAAAAATCAAGGAAGACTTCATCGGCTATGATAGCCATTTTGTTGGCTGAGCATATCTGGTTCAGCTGCGCAATTTCTTCCCGCTTGGTGAAATGTCCCGTTGGGTTATTGGGATGGACGACAATGATCCCCCGCGTACGTGGTGTGATTGCCTGCTTTAAAACGTGCATGTCGATGTGCCAGCCATGGTCATAGAAAAGCGGATATCGAACCAGCTTCACGTCATTTACGTCCGCCAGGAAGTCAAACAGGGGATATCCAGGCGTGGGGATAAGCAGTTCGTCGCCGGGATTACAGAGCAGACGGAACACAAAGGAGTAGGCCTCGCTAGTGCTGGCGGTGAGGATCAAATCGTCAACGGCTACAGCTTCGCCCTGCTCGGCATAGTAAGCGCTTACAGCTTGCCGTGCGGATTTCAGCCCCTTTGGATCCGGATGATATTGCAACGATGCAGGAGCGCAGAGTGAGCGCATGATGGCTGGCGCGTCATATTTAAAGCCGCAATCGGTGGGATTGGACGCGCTGAGATCGAGCAGTCGCCTGCCGCTGGATTTGTGGCGCTCCAAAGCTTCCGCCAGACGGTTTGGTTTCAGGTTCCAGTTGGTGCGAGAGGCGAACATCAGATGAGTTATATCAGGTTCGAATGCCATCCCGGACTACAGGATTGGTCACGGACCAACCATCTCAAAAACATGAAACGTTTCATGCCTTCCTGCCACTACTACAACGTGCGCTTTTCAACATGGTTGGATTGATCAAAGGCATAGCTGGCAATGTGCGAGGGGAGGTCTGCGGTGAACCCCAAGCCTGCATTGCGTAAGCAGTCTGCACCGAGACTGGAGTAAACATGAACTTGCTGCAAACGTTGACCGACCTTGCCAACGGCCTCCGCATTGCCCGTGATGGAAGCGGCCAAGTTGCGCCCGGACAAGCCGTTACTTTCCGGCTCGTTCCAACAACCACTCAGCTCAATGTCCCCGCGCTTCTTGCTGGCGACATCAGTCTTCTTTGGCTCACCAAAGACATCCGTTTCGGAGATTTCCAGCCCGTGCAAGCACCGCTAGAACAGAACCTGGATATCATCGGCGGGATGCCAATCACGGCGGTTACCGGAACCATCTCAGGCGTTCAGGGCGTACTAGGCCAGATCAGCGGCACCATCCCGATACCGCTCCAAGTTCCGGTGAGTGTCGCTATAACGTGGAGCGTACAGGACTCTCCTCAGAGCGCCGATCTCAAGCCGCAAGGTTACGCTCTGACACTGGGCACTGACTTTTTGGCTCCAGATGGATTGAAAGCTCCGGAAATCAGCCTGGCGTTCAATGCGCCTGTGGTGGAGTTGACCGCGAATATGGCGCTCCCGCTCAAGCCGCTCTATGTTCACGTGCAGGTGGTGCTCTCGGCGCAAGGCATTACAACGCCAGCGATCGACCTACCGGAAGCTCCATTGACTATTTCGGCATTAGCTATTCCAACCGTCGCCGCGTTTTTCGACGACGCTAACTACAATGCTCATTCTGTATTCGTGATGGTGCCGGCGAACTCTCCGCTGAAAAGCGTAAATGATCTCAACGCATTGCTAACTCCCCTACAAAATCAGATATCGGCGCTTAGCCAGTTTGGGAACTTCGCAAATTTTCTGCTTGGCATCCAGCTTCTGGGTACTGCCTTGGCAGCGCAGCCGCACGTGCAGTTCCGGTCTGAAGACGCAGAAAGAGACCTTGAAAATATCGTTTGGGTGCCGGGTTCAACCTTTGGCACGGATTATGATGCGGATGATGCGTTCAGTTCACTCATCTTCATGGCTGCGCCCACTGCTGCCATGCCGATCATACAGTTATCGAATGAGGACAATCTGGACTTCGGGGATGAGGGCGGATTCGAAGTGCATGTCGGCAGCGATATGTATGCGGCCCTTTCACAATTCAGCGGGAATACGGAAACGCAAATGAGCCAATTTCTGCAACCTGCGAGTGCCAGCATGTGCATCATTGCCAAAGGCGATTCGTTCCAGGATCAGGTTTCATCGGTGGCCTTTTCCAATATTGCACGGTGCAATCCCGCCACTCCGCCCTCACGCGTTCGCCCTGTGGTACCGCCAGCAACTAGACGCCCAAAGACGAAGCGGCGATCTGGGTGATATTTCGACCAAGCGGCAGCCGAGGGCGACCCTTTGGGGCAAACTTGTGCTATCCCATCACTCGGCTCAGCTTTTCAATCGCGGGCCCCAATTCCTGCGGCTTATTCAGCACGCCGGCAAACAAATCGGCCACCCGCTCAAACCGTCGCAGGACATTGGCAATGTGAAATTGTTGCGGCTTCAGCCCGGGCACAACTTCGTCCCACTTGAGAGGGGTTGCAACGGGCGCTCCGGGATGCGCGCGCAGCACGTAAGGCGCGGAGATGGTTTTGCCGCTCGCGTTTTGCAGATAGTCGAAATAAACTTTTCCCTTTTCTCTGGCTGAAACCATTCGCGGGGTGGTGAAGAGATCGGGCCTTTCGGCCGCCACCCATCGCGCCAGTATCTCCGCAAATTGCCGGGTCTGGGCTGAGCTGTAAATGGGTTCCACCGGCACATAAATGTGCATGCCATTTCCGCCGGTGGTCTTGGGATACCCCGCAAGCCCGATCAATCGCAATTTTTCCCGCAGCAGTTGCGCTGCCTCCACAATGCGGTCATAGCCGCAATGATAAGGATCTAGATCGATCAGGATGAAGTCGGGATGCTCCAGCGTACCCAGCCGGCTCATGTAAGGGTTCTGGTCAATGCAACCGAGGTTCGCCAGATAGAGCAGGGACGCTTTGTCGTCGCAGATCACGCGCGTCTTCGTCTCTTCATCATCCGCCAGTTCTTCCCGATGCAGCCAGTCAGGAAATCCCGAAGCATCTTTCTGAAAAAAATAATCCTGGTCTATTCCGTTGGGATAGCGCTTGAGCGAGAGCGGACGGCCTTGCAAATGCGGTACCAGCATGTCCGCCACCGCAGAATAAAAGTTGATCACGTCGCGCTTGGTATAGCCGTCTGCGGGATAAAAGACCTTATTCAGATTCGTGAATTTCAGCCGGTGGCCGTCGATATCGAGTGCTATTTCGGCTTTGTCCGCGGGCAGCAGCGTTTCGCGCTTCGATTCCTGTTCTGTCTCCTCCGCAACCAGTTTTTCCCCGATCAACCCTGTTTCGCGCACCACCTCTTCCGGCACAACTTCAGTCCGCAATCCCAGAAACACCGGCGCGCGCAAGCGGTCATCTTTTGTCCACGACGTAAACTTTACAGCGCACACCAGTTCCGGCTTTATCCATGTGACCTCACCGATCTCACGCGGCACGTCACTCAGCACCGGCTTCTTCGTGATCAGCGGCTTAATCTTCTCAAACACCGCTTTGAGCGACTGCTGGGTAAATCCTGAGCCCACATTGCCCGCGTACACCAGCTTCTTATCTTTGAAATAACCCAGCACCAGCGACCCGAACGGCTCCCGCTCACCCAATATGTATCCACAGACAACAAAATCCTGCTGGCAGGTTACTTTGATCTTGATCCAGTTTGGACTACGCTTTGATTCGTAGCGGCTCTGCGCCTGCTTGGCGATAATGCCTTCCAACCCTTTGGCCCGCACCGCTTTCAGCAGCTCCTCACCCTTGCCGATAAAATGTTCCGAATATCGCACCACATCGCTAGGGAGCAGAATCGACATTAGAAGCTGGCGGCGATCAATAAGCGCCCCCTTTCGCAGATCGTATCCGTTGAGATAGAGCAGATCAAAGGCAAAGAAGTTCAGCGGCGGCGACGCCATGCCCTTAAGGACCGGCTTGGTGCCGAATCCAGTGAGGTTTTGCAGATGCTGAAGACTCGGATTGCCATTCTCGTCCAGCGCAACCACTTCGCCGTCGATGAGTGCCGTATCGGCCTTTGCGCTCTGCGCCAGCGCTTGCGCCACCGCCGCAAATTGCTTGTCCAGATTGGTGCCTCGACGAGAAACCATGCGCACCTTGCCGTGCTCCACAAAGCACAACGCGCGGTAGCCGTCCCACTTCACTTCATAGAGCCAGTCGCTGCCGGAAGGCACAGAGGTGCCTAGCGTCGCCAGCATTGGTTCCAGCGTTAACGGCATCTCGGCTTTTGCCGCCCCTTCAATCGAAGAAACATCTCCCGGCCCTTGCAGCACGCTGCGTGTGTCGGCCTCCGGGTCCCAGCCTTCGCGGACAGCGAAATCTTTCTTCTTGATCAGCAGCCAGTCTTTGCCCTTGGCGCGATTCGTACGCACCAGCGCAAACTCACCGAGAATTTTGTGTCCATGAAAGCGCAGCTTCAGATCGCCGGATTCCCACATCTGCGCGGGCGTCTTCGGGCCTAGCCACTCATAGGTTCCGCGGTCCCACAGGGTGACGCTGCCAGCCCCATAATTGCCGCTGGGAATTGTGCCTTCAAAGCTTCCGTAATCGAGTGGATGATCTTCTACATGGACCGCCAGACGCTTGATTGCGGGATCAAGAGTGGGGCCATTGGGCAGTGCCCATGACCTGAGTACTCCATCCATTTCCAGCCTCAAGTCATAATGGAGGCGTCGCGCGCTATGTCGTTGGATAAAAAAGCGGTTGCCTTCATCGCGGCTCGGCTTATCCGGTGGCTCAGGAGTCTTGGAAAAGACTCTTTTTCGCCGGTATTCTTCTAGTGACATAGACTGTTCGTGAGATTGTAATGCACCGCTTTTTGTGCTTTCATAGCCCCTACGCTCATATCTCTGGAGAACATATGGCCAGCACCGTTTGGAAGGGACATCTCACTTTTGGTCTGCTGTCGCTTCCCGTCAAATTGTACAGCGCAGCCCGCAGTGAATCCGTAGGGTTCAATCAACTCCATAAGCATGACAACTCTCGCGTAAAAAACGTGCTTTACTGCCAGGCTGAAGACAAGCCCATCTCCCGGACGGAAGTCGTCAAAGGCTATGAATACGAGAAAGATAAGTACGTCGTCATCGACGATGAGGATATAAAGAAGGTCGCACCCAAGACGGCAAAGACCATGGAAGTCCTGGAGTTTGTAAAGGCTGAACAGGTCGATGCCATCTTCTTTGAAAGCTCCTATTACATGGCGCCGGATGAAGCCGGAGAAAAGCCTTACGCTCTGCTATTTGAAGCGTTGCGCCAGAGCGGATGTGTCGGCGTGGCCAAGATTGCCATGCACAATCGCGAGCACATCGTTGTGCTGCGGCCAGGACCAAAAGGCATTCTGCTGCACACCATGTATTACCCGGACGAGATCCGGCAAGTGGAAGAGTTCCGCACTGACACCAGCATTGTCAAAGATAAAGAGCTGGCAATGGCGAAAATGCTGATTGATTCCCTGCTGGCCGAATTCGAACCCCAGAAATACCACGACGCGTATCGCGAAAACCTGATGGCCATGATCCAGGCCAAGGTTGAAGGCAAGCAGATTGTGGAAACCGTTGAGACCAAGCACAAAGCGCCTGTGGTAGATATTCTAGAAGCGCTCAAGATGAGCCTGGCGGAAGTGAAGAAGCCAATTCGTTCCTCAACCGGCGCGCCCGCGGTTCCGGTAGAAGAAGACCGTCCGGCCAAGAAGAGCCGGAAGACCAGCGGCTAGATTAGTCTTCGGGATTGTTGAACAGAATCGGCACACTGCCTGCACCACCGCTCAGCTGAACCAAGCCTTACTGTCCTTT
>DASXJO010000929.1:0-6143 GCA_036497385.1 Candidatus Angelobacter sp.
CATGTATATCCATGAAGGGCAAAACGCTCCCAATGATCTGTGGTCGTATGATTTTGCCGCTGCGAAGCCGCAACAGATCACCAACTCGCTGGTCGGCGGCATCCGCAGTGAAGACATGGTTGAGCCCTACCTGATCCACTATCCCACCAAGGATGGCAAGTGGCAGATCTCCGCTTTTGTTTATGTGCCATACAACGCGGAGAAAAATGGCAAGAATGCCGCAGTCGTTTGGATCCACGGCGGTCCTGATGCACAAAGTGACAACTCATTCAACCGAGGCATTCAATATCTGGTGAACCAGGGCTATTTCGTGATTGCGCCCAATTACCGCGGCTCTGCCGGGTATGGAAAAGAATTTGAAGATGCCAACCGCTTTGATATGGGCGGCGGCGACCTTGAAGATGTAATCTCCGCCGCTGAGTGGATTAAAAAGACCGGCTTTATCGATCCCAAAAAAGTTGGGGTGATGGGCGGCAGCTATGGCGGCTATCTCACTATGATGGCCGTCACCAAAGCGCCGGATCTATGGGCCGCCGGAGTGGCAATTGTTCCTTTCGTCAATTGGTTTACTGAAATAGAAAATGAAGATCCTCTTCTACGCCAATATGACATGGCGACGATGGGCGATCCTATGAAAGACAAGGCGCGTTTTCAGGACCGATCACCGATTAATTTTGTCGGCCAGATCAAAGCGCCGTTGCTGCTGCTGGCCGGCGCCAACGATCCTCGATGCCCTCACACTGAGGCCGAGCAGGTGGCCAGCGCCATTAAAAAGCGCAATGGCATTGCGGAGCTGAAGATTTATGAAAACGAAGGCCACGGCTTTGCCAAAGTTGAAAACCAGATTGATGCTTACACGCGCGTAGCTGATTTTTTGAAGAAGTACGCTGAACCGGCAAAGTGTGGTTGCAATCTTGAATGATGTCGCTGCGCTCCACCCCGCCGATGAGCATCCGCCACTGCAGAGCATTCTGCGCCTGAGTCGCCGGGCTCAGCGTGCAAGCCGGCTTCGGCACCATTCCAAATTCCTTTGCGACCTTAGCGATTTTTGCGGAGAGACGTTACTCGTCCCGGTGGGTAGTCAGCACATGTTTGGCGATCGCCAGGGCGAGACCTTCCATTGTGTATTCCAGGGCTTCAATGTTCGGCTTGAACCCGGCTTGGCGCAGTGTGTCACTCGTCACCGGGCCGATAGACGCAAGCCAGATCTCGCGGAGTCCGTGCCAATGGTCTTTTTCCAGTAGTGCCAGAAAGTTTGTTGCCGTGGAGGAACTGGTAAACGTGACGATATCCGGACGGGAGGTGTCATTAGAAAAAAGGCGGTTCAGTTTCGCCTTCGCTCCATTTGGGACATGCGTTTCATAGGCTTCGGCCACATCCACTTTTGCGCCACTCTTGCGTAACCCAGTGGGCAGAACGTCGCGGGCAACCTTTGCCCGGACCAGCAGCACGCGTTTCCCTTTCGCCTTGCCCTTGAGCGCTTCGACCACCGCTTCTGCAACATATCTTTCGGGCGTCACAGCGACTTCGAGACCATTCTTTTCGATTTCGCGCTGCGTCGCCGGCCCAATAGCGGCCACCTGTAAATGTGCCAGCTTCTCCGGCGCAATGCGGAGCTTTTTCAGCCGCGCGAACAACGCCTCTACGCCGTTGACGCTGGTTAGGATCAGCCAATCATACTTGCCGATATTTTTCAGCCCCGCATCAAGCGCTTTGTAGCTTATCGGCGGTTTGATTTCGATGGTGGGAATTTCAATTACTTCCGCGCCCATTTCGCGCAAGGGTGCCGCCAGTCCGCCGGACTGCTTGCTGGCGCGGGTAGTGAGGACTCGCCAACCGCTCAGCGGTTCTTCGGCCTTCACATTCGAGGCGGCTGTCGTGGTACTCACAGCCGATTTCTTAGTGCCCGTAGCTGATTTATTTGCGCTCATGGTTGCTTCGGCACTTCAACTTCCTGCGCGTACACATCGTTCAGAATTTTGTCGCCGCCGCGCCACAGCAGCGTCTGTGCTGTTTCACGGCCCAATTTCACGCCGTCAGTGCCGTCTGCCTGCTCGCGTAAAATCTGGCTTCCATCGGGCCGACCTACCATAGCACGTAAAAAGAGACGGCCATTTCTCTTCTCAGCATACGCTCCTATGGGTACCTGGCAACCTCCGCCAAGCGATCCCAGCAGTGCGCGCTCACAGTCTATGGCCGCGTGGGTATCGGCGTCATTCAGAAAAGCCAGCAGCGTTTTGGTCTGCTGATCGCCGCGCCGAATCTCAATCGCCAGTGCACCCTGCCCCACCGCGGGACACATCACGTCGGCGGAAATGCGCGAACGCACATGCGTTTCCAGTCCCAGACGGAGGACGCCCGCAGCAGCAAGAATGATCGCATCATATTCTCCGGACTCAAGCTTTCGGAGCCTGGTATCCACGTTGCCGCGCAGCGGAAAAACTTCAAGGTCAGGCCGCATGGCCTTTAACTGGCACTGCCGGCGCAAACTGCTGGTGCCCACTTTCGCGCGCTGCGGCAGCTCTTCCAAACTGGAAAACTTTACGGAAATAAAAGCATCGCGCGGGTCTTCGCGCTTCATGATCGCCGCCAGTTCAAACTCCTGCGCCAGATCCGTGGGGACGTCTTTGAGGCTATGCACGGCCAGATCAACGCGCTTTTCGTGCAGCGCGTCTTCAATTTCCTTGGTAAACATTCCCTTGGTTCCGACCTTGGCCAGGGCAACGCTCGTGATCTTGTCGCCCGTGGTCTTGATGACCTCAATCTCCACAGTGTGCCCTTTGGCGCGCAGCAGGGCCGCCACATGGTTCGCCTGCCACAACGCCAACTGTGAGCCCCTGGAGCCTATTCGAAGTTTGGCCATTTACTCTTTCGGTTTTCCGGTATTCAAATTGAACAGCCGCCTGATCATCTCATGGATGGTAGCAGCCTCGGGATGATCGGTGGATGATTTAAGGGTGGTGATGGGCGTATGCAGCAGTTTGTTGATGATGCCCCGCGTCATCGCGTCAATAGCGGCTTCCTGTTCTGGTGTGATTGTTCCCAACTTGCCGCGGATACGGTCAATCTCCGCCTGGCGGATGGTCTCACAGTATTCCTGGAGTGAAAGGATCGTCGGCACCACAGCCAGCGACTTCATGCGCGAAGCAAAGCGGTCAACCTCAAGCTCAATAATTTTCTCCGCACGCTCGGCCTCTTTCTTGCGTTCACCAGCGTTGTCCGTCGCTACCGACTGCAGATCGTCCACGTCATAGACAAACATTCCATCCACCTTGTTCATGTCCGGATGAACATTGCGGGGCACGGCTATGTCGATGAAGAACATAGGGCGGTTGCGACGGCCTTTGCGCAGGCGCTCGCCATGCTCTCGGCGGAAAAGCGGCTCCGGAGCGCCGGTTGAAGTAAGAATGATGTCAGCGCTGTCTGAGGTCTCATGCAACTGGTCGAAAGAAACTGCGCGGCCACCAAATTCTTCCGCCAGTTCAACGGCGCGCTCATGCGTGCGGTTGCTTACGATTATGTTTTTCGCACCATGCGCGATCAGGTGACGAGCCGCCAGCTCCGCCATCTTGCCCGCACCAACTAAAAAGACAGTCTTATCTTCCAGCGATCCAAAAATCTTTTCCGCCAGTTGTACTGCGACCGAAGCGATGGAAACGCTGGAGCTGCCGATTGAAGTCTCTGAGCGCACGCGCTTGGCCACGGCAAAAGCACGGGAAAGCAGCGCTTCCAGACTGGAATGAATCGCCCCCATGCCCCGAGCAACTGCGTATGCTTCTTTTACCTGGCCCAAAATCTGCGGCTCGCCCACCACCATGGAATCAAGGCTGGACGCAACGCGGAATACGTGGCGCACCGCTTCGCGTTGCTCAAATTCATAAATATGAGAATTGAGCGCCGTGGGGCTTACTCCAAAATAGCTGCCCAGAAATCCGCGCAAGTCAGCGCCTTGCTTGGTGCTGGTAACCACCTCAACGCGATTGCACGTTGAAAGCACCATGCCTTCATCCACGCCGGGCTGCTGCACCAGGCTGCGGATGGCGTCCGGCAGCTGCGCTTCAGGCACAGCCAGCCGCTCGCGCACCTCCAAGGGCGCGCTGTTGTGGTTCACGCCGATAACGTGAAAGTTCATGGAGCAATAAACCTGTGCGTCTGGCTGAAATTATTGGCCGCCCACGCCAGCACAGCAGCGCCAAACGCAAACGTGGCTAAATAAGCTGCCCGCCGACCACGCCATCCCGCATTCCATCGCGTGTACAGCAGGACCATATAGATGACCCACATCAGTCCGGAAAGCAAAATCTTAGGATCGGCAAAGTATCGGCTGCCAAAACGCGCTTCGGCCAGAATCGATCCGGCAATGAGTCCCAGCGTCATAAAGGGGAAACCCCAAATCAGGCATTTAAATCCGATTTCATCAATGGTCGCCAGCGCCGGCAGGCGGGACCAGAATCCATGCATCCCCGCTTTGGTCTTTAGATTCCGCTCCTGGAGCAGGTAAAGAATGCTGGCCACAAAGCTGAAGAACAGCGCCGAATATCCGATAAGAATTAGAGCAACGTGGATGTAAATCCATTGTGTGCTTACAAAAAGAGGCGCGGAAGGCTCGGTGGGCTCGGCATAAGACGACGCCGAAAAAGTGAGCCAGAAAACCAACGGAAATACGGCCAGTCCCGGCGACGTGGCGCGGAATCGGGCATAAACAACAAAGAAAAATACCATCAGCACGAAGGCCAGCAAAGATTCCAGCCCATGCATCGAGGTTGGCGCCCAGGTGCCGCTGGACATGGCATTTTCTATGATCGAGACAAAATGAAACACCATCCCCAGCCCCACCGCCGGCAGGGTAATTCGGGTCAGGACTTTCCTACCGCCCCAGAATGACGCCAGGGCGTAAAGCAGGCCCACCCCGTACAGACTCAGGGCCACGCGTAACCAGAACAACGGAAGCATAAGTTATTGCAAATTATAGCCGCGAGCGCCTTGTAAGGCATGTGATAAAACGCACAAAGGTACCCCCAAGCAAGCGGGGTAGACATCGATAAATAAGGCCTACGCCTTAAACAGGGTCAGCGAATCGCGAGTTTCCGGTACTTTTCCGCGGCCGCCTCTGACGAGATGTGCGTGTAATACACCTCTTTCAGAAAATACGGCTTGGCCTTGGTACCCATTATCGGCAGGATCTCAATATGCCAGTGGTAGTCTTCGTCCACGGTCTTCCAATATTGCAGGATGTTGGATTTCTGATACGTGTTGGGCACCGTGTGCAGCACCAGGTAAAACGATTCAGAAACGCTCATCACCCTTTGCAGTGTTCGGCGGATCAATCCTGCGAGTTCATTCAGGTGGGCAGACTTTGATGTGATTGATCGCTCAAAAGAAGATTCATGCTTGCGCGGCATGATCCAGATTTCATAAGGCACTCGCGACGCAAATGGGCACAGGGAAACATAGTGATTCAACGCTTCTACAATTCTGATGGGATTGCGCAATTCCTGTCCCATGGTGTCACAGAAAACGCAGCGCTCTTTGTCCAGATAGTAATCACGTGAAGCCCGCAGCTCATACAACACGCGCCGAGGGACAAACGTTGTGGCCGTAAGCTCGGAAACCGGGTGGTCGAATTCCTGGCTTGCGGCTGGCCCATGATTCTTGAACATGGTGACGTACTTGAAGCGCAGGTCGCCTTTCAGGTCCTGTATGCGCTGGGCGGTGAGCAGCAGGAACTGGGAAATCTCAGCGTCCGACGACTGCCACAACTCAATATCGTGGCGGATGCTTTGCACCAGCACCTCGTGCGCGCCAACGGTGTTCATGGCGTCATAGATGCCCTCGGCGTGGCGATGCGGCTCGCCTTCAATGCGGTAAAGCGGCGCAGGATGTACCATGGCAAAAATTGGGACTCCGCCAAGCTCATTGCCGTTTAATGTGGCAATTACCTGTGGCGCGTTCTGCGCTCCAGGACAAAACGGGCAATGGCCGGGCTGGGCTGGCCGCTCCACGTCGTCACCCACGATGACCCAGGAGCGTGTAATCGGATCTTTACGCAATTCCATGCTACTTCTAGGAAAACAGAGGTTGGCAAGCGCGGTCAATAGACGATTTCCATATTGACCAAAATCGATCTGTGCGTGTTAATAAGA
>DASXJO010000930.1:0-1996 GCA_036497385.1 Candidatus Angelobacter sp.
TCAAATGGGACACGATCATCGACCAGCCATCCCAGGCCCGGGTGGGATGGTCGTTTTTGGACGACCCCCGCAATCAGTGGGAGGCGTGTAAGGAGTGGTGGATGTTCCAGAGGATGTACGAGGAGCCCGGGGTCCGAGGGGCGTTTTTGGACGCGGCCGGCACGTTGAAGAAGGCGGCGGTTGCAGCATATCGACGCCACATAACCCGGTTCAAGGAGTTATTGTTGATTTTGATGCAGATATGCGGGGGGCAGCCGAGCAGGGCACCCGAATTGTTAGGGATGCGGTGGAAGAACACCGAGTACGGGGGGATCCGGAACATATTTATCGAGGAGGGTTTGGTGGCATTTGTCGCATTATATCACAAGGGGTACCGGAGCAGTGGGAACATCAAGATCGTCCATCGATATTTGCCACGGGAGGTGGGGGAGTTGTTGGTGTATTATTTGTGGTTGGTATTGCCATTTTGGGAGAAGTTACAGTTCCAGATAAGCGGGTGCAAGAGTGATAGCCCGTTTTTATGGGGGAATAGCCAGAAGAAGGAGCATCGGCAGTGGACCGGACCGAATGTGGCCGACCGCCCGCCATCCCCAGATCCAGAGCAAGCACGCCAGGCAAAGCAGTTGATGGCCCAGAGACAGGACAGCGGGTGGACATCCGAGCGGGTGCGCAAGATCATGCAGGAGAGCAGTGAGCGGTGGATGGGGGTAAGGGTGAACATCAGCGCGTGGAGACACATTGCCATTGCCATTTCGCGAAAGTATTGCCGCGAGGACCGGTTCGAGGAGGAGAAGATGAAATTGGAGGACGGCGAATGGGACGAGGATAACGTGGATGGCGATGACATATGGGATTTGCAGTGTGGCCACGGGACGCACACGGCCGGCATGGTATACGCCCGGGAGTTGATGGAGGGGGATCAGAGCATTTTGAGCCGGCGGGAGAAGTTCCGCCGGTTGAGCCACGTGTGGCATTGTTGGTTGAATTTCCCATCGGCACACGCCGGGGTAGGGATGGGCGGGCGATTGAAGCGGAAGAGGGCGGCGTACGAGGAGGAGATGCAGGAGGCGCAGGTGGCGAGGTGGAAGCGGTTACGTGGGGTCAGCATCCACGAGGAGTTGGAGCGGATGTACGGCGACGGGGCAGCGTTCCGTGGGTTGCAGGAGCCAGCATTGCGGGCCATTATGAAGAACAAGAGTCCGATTTTGGTCATCATAGGCACCGGGGCGGGCAAGAGTTTGTTGTTCATGTTGCCGGCCAAGAGCGTCGGTATCGGGACGACGGTTGTCATCACGCCGTTGGCGTCATTGCAGGATGATTTGGCCGAGCGGTGCCGGCGGGTGGGCATTTCATGTACGAGTTGGGATTCCCGGAAGGCCAAGACGCAGGCCCATTCCCCCACACAGATCGTCATCGTGACGCCCGAGGCGGCGGTTGGCGAGACGTTCAGCACGTTTTTGAACCGGTTGCAAGGGATGCATCAGTTGGACCGCATCGTGGTTGACGAGTGCCACACGGTGTTAGACAGCACGCCCCGGTTCCGGCCCAAGTTGCGGGAGTTGGGTGGGTTGGTCAAGAGGAGGGTGCAGATGGTTTATTTGACGGCCACGTTGCCCCCCAGCGACGCGGCGGAATTTATGGACATTATGAAGGTGGGCATCCCCGACGATCATATATTTCGGGCAGCCACCAGCCGGCCCAACATCCAGTATATCGGGTTCGAGTACGAGGGGGAGGAGGAGGATGCCACATGCCAGATGGTCCAGGAGAAGTTGGAGGAGTTCCCCGCGCCGGCCAAGATCATCGTTTACAGCAGCAGCATCGCCACCACCAAGGCGTTAAGCCAGGCGTTGCAATGTGTTCTAGCCCAACCACGAATTCTCCCATTCACGAATGGCCACCTCCTATTCATGAATGGCATATGCCATTCACGAATGGCATCACTTCTTGACTGGCATATGCCATTCATGAATCTAATTGGCCAGCCAGGAATTAT
>DASXJO010000931.1:0-3990 GCA_036497385.1 Candidatus Angelobacter sp.
GAGGGGGCCCTATGGCTACAAAGCTCTCTTAGGGCACACAGACCTGAAATGTATTTATTTCGGTAGCGATCCCTCGCTCCGCTCGGGATTCTAGAAAAAGCTAGCTGCTAATTGCTAAGGTTTTAGAGCGACAGGAGTACAAGATGGCAATCTACCTACCCAGCGTGGCCGAGGAAAGCGACGTCCTGCTGGACGATCTTACCCCTAAGGGAATAGTTTCTGAGTTGGATAAATACGTAGTGGGCCAGCATGACGCCAAGCGCGCCGTGGCCATTGCGCTGCGCAACCGCATGCGCCGGCAGAAGCTTCCGCCTGACATCGCGGAAGAGATCATGCCGAAAAACATCATCATGATCGGGCCCACTGGCGTAGGCAAAACGGAGATCGCGCGCCGTCTGGCGCGGCTGGCGAACTCTCCGTTCCTGAAAGTTGAAGCTTCCAAATTCACTGAGGTCGGCTACGTGGGCCGTGACGTGGAATCGATGATCCGCGACCTGGTGGAAATCGCAATCGACATGGTTCGCGAAGAAAAGCTGGAAGAGGTTACGGAAAAAGCCGAGGCGCAGGCGGAAGAGCGCTTGCTCGACCTGTTGCTGCCCACCGCGCCTTCCACGGCTTCGAGTTCCACCGCAGGTTTCGCGCTGGTGACAGAGGAGGGCAGCTCAACCTCCCGCACGCGGGAAAAACTGCGCACCCAGTTACGTGAAGGCAAGCTCGACGAAAACATGGTGGAGCTGGAAGTGCGTGAGCGGTCAACTCCGGCGTTTGAAATCATCTCCAACCAGGGCGTTGAGGAGATGGACATCAACATCAAGGACATGCTGCCGAATATTTTTGGACAACGCACCAAGAAACGCAAAATGAAAGTTAGCGAGGCGTTTGAATACCTGGTGCAGGAAGAAGAATCGCGGCTGATCGATATGGACCAGGTCACGCGCACCGCCGTGGAGCGCGTGGAGCAATCCGGAATCATCTTCCTCGACGAAATCGACAAGATCGCTGGACGCGAAAGCGGCCACGGGCCGGACGTTTCGCGTGAAGGCGTGCAGCGCGACATTCTGCCCATCGTTGAAGGCACCACCGTCAATACACGTTACGGCATGGTGCGCACTGACCATATTCTGTTTGTCGCCGCCGGTGCGTTCCACGTTTCCAAACCCAGTGATCTTATTCCGGAATTGCAAGGCCGCTTCCCGATTCGCGTTGAGCTGAAGTCGTTGACCATGTCTGACTTCATTCTTATCCTCACAGAGCCGAAATCCTCTCTGGTGAAGCAATACACGGCTCTGCTGGAAACCGAGGGGCTGAAGCTGACATTTACCCGCGAAGCGCTGGATGAAGTTGCCCGTTTCGCCTTTCAGGTGAATGAAGCCACGGAAAACATTGGCGCACGCCGCCTGCACACGATTATGGAACGCGTGCTCGACGAAATCAGCTTCAACGCGCCGGACATGCAGGAAAAGGCCGTCAATGTTGACGCTGACTACGTCAGAAAAATGCTGGCCGATATCGTGAAGGACCAGGATTTATCGCGGTATATTTTGTAGGTTGCCTGGCCACAAATCGCGCAGATAAACGCGAATTATTTTTCTGAAATCCGGGGCGAAAGCGAGGGATCGCTATAGCTATGAAGCTCTTCGGCACTGAAATGGGTGTAGATTTCAGCGCTAAAATTCTGCAGGGTTAGGGCTCCCTCATCCGCTGCGCGGGATTCGGGATTGCCAGGAACAGTTGAACGCTCTAGCTGCTTCGCGTATGCTGCTCAGTCACGAATTCAAGAGATCATCGTTCAACCAAAGGAACATAAATGAATACCCAGGAATTTCGCCAAGAGCTAAATGCCCGGATTGCCCGCCACGATTTGTTGACGCATCCGTTTTACCAGGCGTGGGCCAAAGGCGAACTCTCGCGTAAAGATCTTCGCAATTATGCGATGCAGTACTTTCATCACGTCGCGGCGTTTCCGGATTACCTTGAGATATTTGAGTCGCGTCCGCAACTCAATGGCGAACTAGTGCAGGCGGTAGCTGAAAACCGGTCTGGGGAAGACGGCCACGCAGAGCTGTGGCTGGATTTTGCAGAAGGCATGGGAGCGGACCGCGCCAGTGTGTCCAGTGAGCAGCCGCTTTCGGAGATTCAGGATTTGATTGATACCTTCCAGAGCGTAGCCCGCGAAGGCTCTGCCGCAGAGGCGCTAGCTGCCTTTTACGCTTATGAATCGCAGGTGCCGCGGGTCGCCCAGGAGAAAGCCCGAGGCCTGCTGGAGATGTACGGCGCTGATGCCAGGACCTGCGCTTACTTCACCGTTCATCAAACGGCGGACGTGCACCACGCGTGCGTGTGGAACGAGCAACTGGAAAAACAGATACATGGCGACGCTGACGGCCAGACGAAGGCATTGGCAGCCGCGGAGAGAATTGCCTTTGCGCTGTGGCGGGCGCTTGATGGCATTGAACGGCAGAGACTCGCTGGAACTAATTAGTGTCATCGTGCAACGAAGCGGGCCTGCCTTTTCTGAAATCCCGAGCAGAGCGAGGGATCGCTATAGTTACGAAACACCTGAGGTTATGAACCGATGTAAATTTTCGCCCTGAAATTCCGCAGCAAATAGGGCTCCCTCACCCGCTACGCGGGAATTCGGGATTTCAGAAAAATATGCGTTCTAGCATAACCATCATCATCTTATTGGCTCTCATCTCCTCCTCAGGCTGTGGTGTCCCAGGCGCGCCGCTCCCTCCTTCGGCGGATATACCGCAATTTGTGGGCGATTTAAAAGCGGTACGCAAAGGAGACACCGTCACTCTGACCTGGACCACCCCGACTGAAACCAGCGATGGCGAACTGATTCGCAAGCCGGGCAAGATGCTGGTGCAACGCGCACTGCGTTCGGGGCCGAATTCAGAACTTGCCTTCCAGACAATTTCTGAAGTGCCCTTGCAGCCTACGTTGAAAGACGATCGCGCGCAGCAAGCTACCGCGACAGATAGTTTGATGAGCCTGTTGCATTCCGGCGGCGCCGGTTTCGCCGTCTACATGGTCCTGGCGCAAGGACACAATGGGAAATCTTTTGGCTTGCCCAATCGCGTTTCCGTGCCGCTGGTTCCTAATCTGCCTGCCCCGCAGAAGCTTTCAGCAAAACCTGTGCCCACAGGGATCATGCTTGCGTGGCAACCATCCGGCGGTGTCCCAACAACTACAGACACCCAGACACAGTATGCGTATAAGATCATGCGTCGGCTTCAGGGCCCGAACCAGCCTGTGCTGGTGACGCAATTGAAGGCCGACGACCCAGCGAATAGCTTTACCGACACGGGAATTGAATGGGAAAAGAGCTACCAGTACTGGATTGTTCCTGTAACGCTCTGGCAGGATGGAAGTCGCAAAGGCGAAATCGAAGGCGACGACTCTCCTGTGGTCGATGTGCTGGCGCATGATTTATTCCCACCAGCGAATCCTTCAGGAGTTGAGGCTGTGTTTAGTGCTGCGGCCCCAAACTCTTTTATCGACATTACCTGGACCGGCAACACCGAACCCGATCTGGCCGGCTACAACGTATATCGTCACACTGGACATGAGCGGCCGCTAAAGATCAATTCAGAGCTGGTCAAGACGCCGCGCTTTGCTGATCCGGGAGTCCAGCCGGGAATGAAATATTTTTATTCCGTAACGGCAGTTGATCTCCGCAGCAATGAGAGCGGCAAGTCAGAAGAGACTTCAGAAACCGTGCCGAGAGATTAATTCGGATACCCAATGTTTGTCCTGTCCGCGTCTTTACTGCTCTGCCCGGATTTGACTGTCCTGCAATGGGTAAGCTAGCCTCATTAGCTGGCCCATAAGCTCAAGTTTTGAGCGTATGGGCTCTGGCCTTGGCGGCAAGAGCTGGTAGCAAGCTTGGCCGGTTTGCATCAGTTCATCGGAGTCCGCAATTCAGATGACAGTTCTACGCAAAGCCCTGATTTGTAAGCTAGTTGTCTGCTGCATCGCAGCGGC
>DASXJO010000932.1:0-1857 GCA_036497385.1 Candidatus Angelobacter sp.
GTGCGAGATGACAGTCCGAAGTTTGGTGATACCGACTTCGATACCGGACGAAAGACCTCTGCTGCGGAATACCCATTGGCCGACGTGACCTATTCGCGCCTCCTGCAGGATCAAAGTAAGAAAAATTTTAAGCAAATGACAACTGAGCTACGCAGCAACATTTTAGAGTTTTATTCCAACCTGAACGCGCCCTATCACGATAAGAAAAACCATAAATCCTGGAAAAAAACGATACAGGCGCTGGAGCAATTGAAGAATTGGCAGCCGGCTCCAGTTCAAAACCAGCCTGTACCGGTTGGCACGGAGTGATCACCGTCACAGGGAACCGCCGCCGAATTCTTGTAAACTGAGTGGCGTGATCGCGGAGGTTCGATGGATACGCTTGATGACAAGTTTTATCGCGCAAAGATAGTAAAGCGAACGGATTTTGCTTCTGACCTGTGGATGATTCGGGTTGATCCTGGTGGTCCATTTAGCTTCAAGCCCGGGCAATACGCCACCCTCGGCGTGCAGACGCCAGAGAAGCGCAGCGAACGCGCTTATTCGATCGCTTCATCGCCGCTTGAGAACGAGGTGGAATTTTTCTTCGAACTGGTGCCGCAAGGTGAACTTACTCCTAAGCTTTATCAACTTCAGGTTGGCGATGAAGTCTTAATGCGTAAGTCGTCCAAAGGCCTGTTCACCCTGGACCAGAAGAGCGGACGGACGAATCATTTCCTGGTTAGCACGGTTACTGGCGTCGCTCCTTTTGTAAGCTACGTGCGCACGCTTTATGAAGCGTGGAAAGAAGGCACATTCAAAGGCGAGCAAAAGCTTTTCCTGCTCAATGGCGCAAGCCGATCCTGGGAGTTTGGCTATACCGATGAACTTTGTAAGTTTGCCGAGGAAGTCCCCTGGTTCAAATACGTGCCCACGGTGAGCCGTCCATGGGACGACGAGAAGTGGAAGGGAGAGATGGGCCGGGTCGATGACGTTATGCGCAAGTACTCTGACTTATGGGAGCTCGACGGCACTAACTCCGTGGCTTACCTCTGCGGCCATCCCGATATGATCGAAAATGGCAAGAGCATTCTTAAGCGCATTGGATTTACCAAACAGCATCTGAAGGAAGAGGTCTATTGGATTCCCGCCAAAGAAGCGGCGACCACGTAGATGTTTTATGCGGCTGGCCTAAGCTGTTGCCCATAGCGCCAAAGACTTGTCGCTCCTTGACCCCAGTTCGCCGGGTGAGCGGTAGAGATTGATAAGCTCAACTCGGTCAGTGGTGCCAGTTTTGCGGAGAATGCGATGAACATGGTTCTTCACCGTGTGTTCTGAAAGATTCAACTGGTTAGCAATCTCTTTGTTCGTTAGTCCAGCACACAGCAGCGTCAGCAACTGTTGTTCGCGCCTGCTTAGTTGGGACGGGTTTCGCGCCTGCAAGTTCTGTCGCAAGGCAAGATGCTGCGCCGCGTGCTGAAAAAGATTCGCCATGAAGCATGGCGGACATAGCGATTCCCCCATAGCCACTGCGTGCAACGCATTTGACACTTCTGCTGCAGACGCTTCACGGAGGACGTATCCTGCAACTCCCTCGCGCACGGCATTGAGGAAGTCTTCTTCCCGCGACTCCATTCCGATCATCACCGTGCGCGCATTCGGCAAGCTTTGGTGGATGTGCCGCAGCAATAACGGCGGACCCAGGGCTAGACGCAGCGAATCCAATACCACAACCCGCGGTTGGCTGGCCACGACTCCGCTGATCGCGGAGGAAGAGTAACCGCAGGCCCCCACCATGCTTAAATCGTTCCGCTTCCCCAAAATTCGAAGCAGGGCTTCGCGCAACAGCCGGTTCTCGCAAAGCAGAAAAACGCTCAG
>DASXJO010000933.1:0-4299 GCA_036497385.1 Candidatus Angelobacter sp.
TGCCGTTGCTACTTCGCGCTTCTGCTCTGCGGCTGTCATTCTAATCTCTTCATTTTGGTCTTTGGTGGAAAATCGTTGCTCCGGGATGTGGAGAACCTGTGGATTTTCTGCACTAAACCTACTGCAAACATCTGGAACTCGCTGAAGTGGACGCGGGTCCAGAGCCGCTCCGTCGCATCTTAAGCATGAAAACAGGAAATGTCCTGGTGCGCTCGGCTCAAGGATAGCGTTATTGTTACGGACAATTTGTCCCTAACCCTACAAAGATTGAACGCCGACGCTTAGCTGTTCAAGGTCTCGGTCAACTTGTTCAGCAAACGGTTAAGGTCCTTATCTGCTTGCCGCTGTTCTTCAATCTTATCGATCGAATGCATCACCGTGGTGTGGTGCTTGCCGCCAAATTGTCGGCCAATTTCCGGCAATGACGCTTCCGTCATCTGCTTGGCCAGATACATGGCAATCTGCCGCGGAAATACGATGGCGCGGGAGTTGCTCTTGGCCTTGATCTCAATCACGCGCAGGCCAAACTGCTCTGCTACCGCTTTCTGGATGGCATCAATCGTGATCTTGCGCGCCTGTGAATCGATGAAATTTTTCAAGACCTGTTGCGCCGTGATCAAGCTGATTTCAGCGCCAGTCAGCGAGCAATACGCAATCAAGCGTATTAACGCACCTTCCAGCTCGCGTACATTTGTCCTGACGTTGGAAGCGATGTACAACGCGAGATCGGTTGAGAGCACTACGCGTTCCGATTCCGCTTTCTTCTGCAGGATGGCGACTTTTGTTTCCAGATCGGGCGGCTGGATATCGGCAATCAGGCCCCATTCAAAGCGCGAGCGCAGGCGATCTTCAATTTCCGGCAGCTCTTTGGGTGGACGGTCGCTGGCAATCACAATCTGCTTCATCGACTCGTGAAGCGCGTTGAAGGTATGAAAAAATTCTTCTTGAGTGCGTTCTTTTTGTGCCAGAAACTGAATGTCATCGATCAGGAGCACGTCCACGTTGCGGAACTTATCGCGGAAGCTGATCATTTTGTCGTAGCGCAGCGAATTGATCATCTCATTGGTGAATTTTTCACTTGAGATGTAGCAGATGGAAGCCTGCGGCTGCCGCCGCTTTACTTCATGTCCAATGGCCTGCATCAAATGGGTTTTGCCCATCCCCACGCCGCCGTATAAGAAGAGCGGATTATAAGCCTTGGAAGGGCGTTCTGCCACGGCCTGTGACGCTGCATGCGCAAACTGGTTACCCGCGCCGATGACAAATGCGCCGAAGGTGTACTTGGGGCTGAGCTGCGCGGCGGAATCCCAGTCAAACCGCTGCTGTCTAGAGGCCGATGGCGCTGACGTGCCGCTGGCCGATACGGGAGCGAATCCGCCATCTGCCCGCACCGGAGGCACTGTGGGATCTTCTTCCGCGGTAACAAACTTTACGTCTTGATATTCAGGCGCCTGCGTGTCCATGGCTTCCTGGATCAGATCACCGAATTTTTCTCCCAACTGGCGAAACTCGGGGTTCGGCACCCGGACAAAAATGATGTTGCCATTGATGTGGCTGAATCGTGTGGGCTTGAGCCATGTGTCATAGGAATGACGCGTGATCTTTTTTTCCAGCGCTCCAAGAATACGGAGCCACGGATTCGCAGTTGCGGTTACTGTCGCAGCGGGTAATGACATTCTCTGGATGATTCCTATGTAGCGGGTCGCAAGGGCCCGTGGTTGAACTCGAAGATACTAGATTTTACTCTGCAAGGGTGACGCAGAAGCGCTGAACACTGCATTGTGCAACAATTATTTTTTCGACTGGTGGGCATACTAGCACGAACTTCACCCGCTTGAAATGCATACGCAACACTTTTTTTTCGGACCAATTATTTTTGCAAAATCTCATTGCAAATTTTATCGCGAGGAATATTTTGCAATTGCAGCGAGCGTGGTGCAACATTCAATTCTGTTGTCATACTTGCTTAGTCATAGCGTTGTTCCTGTCGCGTGGCACATGAGAGATTGTTCGGCGAGAATTGCAACGGAGCAGCTTGCCACAAAGAGAATCTAAACGATCGGCGAAGTGGCGAAAAATGTCATTTCAAAGTTGGCTGCATAAGAGGTAACGAAGAAAGTAACTCGTATGGACGCTCTTCTGCCGGCAGGTTCCTCAAAGTGGCACGAAAGGCCAGAATTCCTTTATACTTATCGTTTGCCCAGCGCAAATACACTTATCGTTTGCTCAGCGCAAACAATCCTGAGTAGGAGTTCCACAAGTCAATGCCTAAGCGCACTTTTCAACCTAACCGCCGCCGCCGTTCCAAGGTGCACGGTTTTCGCACGCGAATGAAAACAAAGAGCGGAAGGGCCGTCCTCTCTCGCCGCCGCGCTAAAGGACGTAAGCGCGTTTCCGTGAAGCCTGGCTTCCGGGAATAGTTTCACCCGCAATGTCCATTCTGCCTGCCAGACCAGCCGTGAAAGAAACTTCTAACAAAGTGTCGCAAGGCTTCCCGCGGGAAGCGCGATTGCTGAAGCATGCTGACTTTCAGGTGGTCTATAAACAGGGCCGGAAGCATTTCTCAGGGAACATGACGGCTTTCTACCGCGAGAACCAGAGCATTCCGGGCCCGCGTGTCGGGTTTACCGTGGGCAAGGTCCTGGGCGGAGCCGTGGATCGCAATCGTATTCGCCGGCGCATGCGCTCGGCGGTACGAAATCACTTGCGAGAACTCGCCCGGCCATTGGATCTGGTGTTGCATCCGCGTAAGAGCGTACTGACTTTGGAGTTTTCTCAATTGGATGCCGAGGTTATGCAAGTATTCGCCGCTGTGCAGCGAGGCCGTGGACGATGAAGAGCCTGGCCACCTTTTGTCTGCGGTTTTATAAGGCGGCCATTTCTCCTTATCTCCCGGTTGCTTGCCGCTTTGTTCCCAGTTGCTCTGAATACGCAGCAGAAGCTGTCGCTAAACATGGTTTGCTGTATGGTTCGGCGCTGGGACTTTGGCGGATTTTGCGTTGCAATCCGTTCGCGCGCGGCGGCTATGATCCCGTCCCAGCAAAGAAAGCTGCAAAGGCAGTCGCAGCCGGGCGGCCAGAACCAGGGCTGAAGAGTTAACCAAGATCAGGCATAAGAATCGCTTGATCCGAAGCGACAGGATTGATCGAAGAATGGCGAGGCCCGAGTTGCCGAGCCCGCGACGTTACAGGCGCAGAACAGGTTATTTTCGATATAGATGCTCCAGCGGTTTGGAGCGAAGCGACAAGAACGGAAGAAGAACCTATTGGCTGAATATCGTAATCCGCAGAACGAACCCGGCTCAGACAAGCGCATGCTTCTGGCCCTGGTAGCTGTATTCGTGGTGCTTGGCGTGATGCAGTACTTCATGCCGAAGCCGCAGACCCCGCCGACGAAAGATCAGGCGCAACAGCAGCAGCAGGCGCAGCAGACGCCTAGCCCAGTGGCAGCGCCCACCGCATCTTCAACGCCGGTCTCGCCCAAGTCTGCCGCATCTGCGCTAAAAGTTCCCGTGAAGACCGCGGCCAGTGAGACGGAATCTATCTTAGAGACTCCGACGTATCGCATCACCTTTACGAATCGCGGCGCTAGCGTCAAATCCTGGCTGCTTACCGAAAAGGAAAAGTTCAAAGGCGGCACGGAAAAGTACAAGTACACGGACGATAACGGCAAACCGTTTGAGTTGGTTAATCCAACCGTGGCCAGTCAGCTCGGAAATCCGCTTTCATTCTTTGCCTATGATAAGGGCCTGGAAAAAAAGCTAAACGAGTCGCTTTATGTCGGCGGCGCCCCCAGCGGCTCGACATCCGGCGCGCTGACGTATGAGTTCTCAGATGGCGATGTCACGGTGCGTAAGACGTTTCGTCCCGACAAAGATAATATCCTCAGCGTTGAAACTGAAGTTCTGCGCAATGGGGAGCGAGTTGCAGCCTACCCCCAGTGGGCCAGCGGTTTCGGGGACCAGATGGCGCCGGCTTCCTATACCAAGAGCAGGGTTGATTATCAGCAGGGCTCAACCTTGGAACGCAAGGACCCGAGTTCCGGCGGAATCTTAAGAAGCAAAAAGTGGATCATAGGCGGGGAGACTGTGCCCGGTCCGCTGGACTGGGCAGCAACCGCCGACCAGTATTTTGCCGTGGCTTTCCTGCCGGATAATCCCAAAGATTCAACGCTGGTCACGTTGAACTCTCAGGCAGAAGTCCCCAAGAATCCTGACAAGCCGAATGAAGGAAACGACAAGGGCAATGTTGTTGGGCTGGCTTTTGGAAACACGAGCGGACCAACACATATCCGCGTGTT
>DASXJO010000934.1:0-4624 GCA_036497385.1 Candidatus Angelobacter sp.
GTTCCACCTTAAAGACTGTAAAGAATCAATAAGTTACGTCAACTTAGTACTGGCTACATACTTAATAATGGATTTCTTATGATCATTTCGTCCCAAAATTGGAATATTTTTGATAAATTGTGCAACCCAACCCCAAGATCAGGCATCCGGGCCCTACTTACAAGGCTTTTTAAGGCGTAAGCTCGATTGTTTTTCCCAAGTAGGCCGTTATGCTGCAAAGTGCATGCTTTCCCGGACGAAATCGGCGATTTGCGCAGCACTTTTATTAAGCGTGCCGCTGTCGCTCCGTTCATTCGCCGGGGATGCTGGAACAGATCGTGGCGATCTCCGTCCACCAGCGCCCATCCGGCAGCCGTTACCGGCTTATAAGATCCAGGCTGGCATCGACGGCGAGATTTATCCCGTCTTCGCCAATTACGCCTCCTTGCAGCGCCAGGGTGACAGGACGTTTGGCGTTGTTTCCGTCACGCTTTCTAATACGTCCCAGGGGCAGATGTCCCGGCGCATCAGCGTAAAGATCCCAGGCTGGAGTGACCAGGAGATTCAAACCGTCGCGGTAGACCCGGGCGTCACGCGAACGGTAGTTTTTGCGCCCGCGTTCCTGCCCCGTCTGTACCAAAACCATGAGATCACGGCCGCTACGGCCCAGGTCACCATTACTGATCCGGCTTCCAATAGCTCTTATGAGACCACGGTCCCGGTAAGGCTCCGGTCAGCGGAAGATATGTTCTGGGGCAACGGGTTCAAATACGCATCATTCATCGCCTCGTGGGTAACGCCGCATGACCGGAATGTGGAAAGCGTGCTTGCGCGGGCCAAGGCATACACGGTGGATCGCCGATTGCCGGGATACGAAACCTGGAAGACCGCCGGACAGCAGGAACAGGAAACCTACCGTGAAGCGCGCGCCATCTTCAACGCTCTGCAGCGTACCGGGCTTTCCTACGTAAAAAGCTCAGCGACACTGGGCGACCATAAAGGGGTAAGCGAGCGGGTCCGTATGCCGCGGCTAAGCCTGGCGCAAAACAGCGCGAACTGCATTGATGCGGCAGTGATGTATGCCTCGCTTTTTGAGAACCTCGGCATGGATGCAAGCATTGTTCTTGTTCCCGGCCATGCTTATGCCGGCGTTCGGGTCGCAGAAGGCTCATCTAAGTTCCTTCTTATAGACGTGGCCCTTACCGGCCGAAGCACTTTTGAGAGTGCTGTGGCTTCAGCCCAAAATGGCGTGGCCAGCCATGCTCCTTCCGCAGTGACGCAGGTGATGGTGGAAAAAGCCCGTTCTTCGGGCATTTATCCCATGCCCTAGTAGCAACCCGGTACGCGGCTTTCATCATCCATCTCCTGCAATATGGCAATCCCTCGTCGCGCAGAAACACTTGACATCCGTACAGACAAGCTTAAAATACCCGCTATTCGAGGACAGGCATCGGCAGAAATGCGCCTTGTTCCCAATATGAATTCAACGCAGAACCCATCTATTTCGAAACGGCCTCCCGAACCAATACCTATGGAGAAACCCTGCAAGCATCCCCGCGTGCGTGTAGTGGCGCGCGAAGAAGACGCTGAATTTGTAGAATGCCAGGAGTGTGGCGACGTTTTTGAATCCAGCGAGTTCAAAGACATGGCCATTGAAGAGAACATCAGACCAGAAGAGGCCTGAGCTTTTCCCGAGCGCTGGCGGCTCAACCACGGTCGTATTGGTACAGGCGATTTCCTGCCTTTTTCACGCCAGAGTACTCACGCTCTTGGTGGGTGCGTGTTAAGAAAGAAAGATCAAGAAAATGAAAGCAATTGTTGCGGATATCCATGTCTATGCTTGCACTCGTTATCGACGATTCAATGCTCATCCGGCACACGGTATGCCGTTTTCTGGAAATTCGCGGATTCAAAGTTGAAACCGCCACCAATGGAATTGCAGCCCTGGAGCTTTTAGAGCTAGTCCGGCCAGACCTGATTGTTACCGATCTGCAAATGCCCAAGCTCAGCGGCTATCAACTGATTGACACTCTCAAGGCCGACGAAAAAACCGCCGGCATTCCTATTCTGGTTCTAGCCGCAAAACCATCGGCTGAAATTCGCTTGGACAACCGAGTTCATACCATTATCTACAAAGACCTGAATGTTGAGGAGCAGATGGATCAAGCTCTGGAAAGCCTTTTTCCTCGGCCTGCCACAAGTTAAATCATTTACCGCAACGCCAGCGACGCCTCTGCGGAGAAATCTGCTCCGGCAAAATCTTGCGCGCGTAATTTGGGAAATGCCGCCGCCGCGATCATGGCAGCGTTGTCGGTAGAAAGCTTTCGTGACGGAAAATAAACCGCCAAGCCCGCTTCTGCCGCATCACGGGCAAACCTCTCCCTTAATTCTCGATTTGCCGCCACTCCTCCGGTTACGAACAGATTTCGGGCGTCGCGCTCCTGCGCTGCCTGCAACGTCTTGCCGACTAAATCTTCCACCACGGCTCGTTGGAACGATGCCACCAGATCCAGAGTTCGCTTGTCGCAGAGCGCCAGAATATCCGCCGTCGTTGGCTTGGGATTCATCGCCAGCGCCTGCTGGCGCGCGGTGATCGATTCGCGCATCCCTTCCAGTTCCACGTAACGCAGCACCGCTGTTTTGATTCCGCTAAAGGAAAAATCATACGGCGTCTGCTCGGCTTTCGGCGTCCCACGGTTGCCATGCTTGATCTGTGAAGGAACAAACTTGACCGCCTTTGGATTGCCATGGAGCGCCAGCGCATCGATCACCGGCCCACCGGGATAGCCGAGTCCCAGCAGCTTTGCCACTTTGTCATAGGCCTCGCCGGCCGCGTCATCCCGCGTGCGCCCAATGTTCTTATACGTCCAGCCGTGCTCGCGTTGTTCCGCTAAAAACAAATGCGTGTGCCCGCCGGAAACCACCAGCGCCAGCAAAGGAAAATCGATCTGGAAATTCCCTTTCTGCTTTTCTTCCAGCAGCACCGCGTGGATATGCCCTTCAAGATGGTTCACGGTGATCAGCGGCTTATCCAGCGCAAATGCCAGCGCTTTGGCATAACTGATGCCTACAAGCAAAGCCCCCGCCAATCCCGGTCCCTGCGTGACTGCAATTGCGTCTATGGATTCATAGCTCTTGCCCGCTTCCGCCAGCGCCTGGCGCACCACAGGAACAATCGCCCGCAAATGCTCGCGCGACGCCAGTTCGGGCACCACTCCGCCATACGGTTGGTGAGTGGCAATCTGCGATGACACCACATTTGAAAGCACATGCTCGCCATCGCCGACGACCGCTGCCGCCGTCTCGTCGCACGAACTCTCAATCCCCAGAATGTAATGATCAGGCATACATCTAATATTATTGGATTGGGGAGTCTTTGTTGATTTTGCTCCTGAACTCAGCATCGAGTACCGGGGTGGAGCAGGCCTTTAGGTGTTCAGTTTCATGACATCCTTTACACAATGTTCCGAGACATCCTTTACACTCCCGCCCGAACGGAGCGAGGGCGGGAGTAAATCAGCTCTCTCCAAAGAGGGCAAGGATGGCTTGGGGAATGAAAGATATTGGTGAACAACGGGTGCGGTTTGTGGTGGCAGTCAGCCGGAGAGAAAAGCCCTTGGCCCAGCTATGTCGGGAATTTGAGATCTCGCGACCGACGGGGTATATGTGGATCAAGCGTTATCGCGAACAAGGGATTGCGGGGTTGGAAGAACACAGTCGTCGACCGCGGCACAGTCCGCGACAAACGGCAGAGGCTTTAGAACAGCGGGTGATCCAGATGAGGAGCCGGTGGCCGGACTGGGGAGCTCGTAAGATTGGCAAGAAGCTGGAGGAGGTGGGGGTGAAGCTGCCGGCCAGTACCGTGCATCGCATTTTTCTGCGTCACAACCTGGTGCGAGAGCAGGACCGAATTCCGGCGGCAGTCAAGCGGTTCGAGCGGGAAGCGCCCAATCAGCTGTGGCAGATGGATTTTAAGGGGCCCAAAGGCTGGCATGAGCCGGTGGGGCCGCTTTCGGTGTTGGACGATCATTCTCGCTACGTGACGGCGCTGGAGCGGACCGGTTCGACCCAGGCAAAAGGTGTGCAAGAGGCCTTGGAAAAGGCTTTCTGCGAGTGTGGAGTTCCGGAAGAAATGCTGATGGATCATGGAACGCCGTGGTGCAACGGGCAAGGGTATCGGGGCTGGACCAAACTGACGGTGTGGTTGATGAATCAAGATATTGAGCTGCACTTGAGTGGCTTGCGCCATCCGCAGACGCAAGGCAAGGTGGAGCGTTTCCATGGCTCGATGGTAGCCGCTCTTCTCCGTCGTGGAACCCCGCGCGGGGAACATCGCCAGGCTTGGCTAGATCAGTTTCGTTATGAGCATAATTATCTCCGTCCCCACGAAGCTTTAAAGATGAAAACTCCGGCTCAGCTATGGCAGAAGAGTGGCAGGGAGTACCAGCTTCGTCCGGCACAATGGATATATCCTGCGGGGACAGAGGTGGCGGAGGTGGACCGCAGCGGCTCGATCCGTATCGATGGCCGGCGTTGGTACCTAACGCAGACCCTGGTCGACCAGCTAGTGGGTGTAACCGCAGTGGGACCGCGATTTTTAGTTCACTATCGGCGTACACTGATCGCCGAAATCGATCCGCTCAAG
>DASXJO010000935.1:0-9996 GCA_036497385.1 Candidatus Angelobacter sp.
GCAGTGGCGCCGGTAGGTGCGCTGGGCACTCCAATTCCCGGCAAGGAGATGGTATTGCTCTGCGCGGAGAACGCGCTGGTGCCATTGGCATTCGTAGCAGAAACTTCAAAGGCGTAAGAAACACCGTTGGTCAAACCGGGGATCACTAACGATGTCGGCGGGTAGATCGAGCCCGGAGCAGGGTTGACCACGATATCAGCCAGCGGCGCGCCCACGGAGATGAAGCTGTTCCGCACCGTGTAGCTGGTTATCGGTTGCGCAATCTGCGCTGGACTCCAACTCACTGTGGCTTGCGCATTACCGGCCACTGCTACTACATCCAGAGGTGTTGCGGGTGCAGCGGGCGCAGCCGATGTTTGTGTTGTCTGCCACCAGCGCGCCTCAGCCAGAATCGGCGGAACTACCGCGACGCCGGGATCTTCAGCCGAATAAATCACGAGGTTCGCGGGATCCGTCCCATCCACTGCCAGGCCGGTGATGGCTGCAAGCGGAGGAACGGGAGCCGGATCAGTGATATACGTTACGGTAAGAGTCTGACCGGCCGGGCCTCCCGCCACGTTGCCTACCCAAGCAATCTGGGCTCCAACGCCAAAATAAAGATTGTTGCCGTTGCTGTTGGGATAGAACTGATCACCAACCAAGGGGCCCGTTGCCCCTACCGCGGCCAGTGTAGATATCACGGTGCCATTTGCGGTTGTGCAGTCGACGCTGGGAGGAACCAGGCATGTGGTATCGGCGTTGGGAATAACAAATGGAGAAGTTCCATCGCCACCCCACAGGTCGTGACCGATCCAGGCCAAACCGTTGCTCAGGGCTCCGTCTGGCGTTGTTGCCACTTTTTGAACGAATTGAGCGCATGAGCCAAACCCGGTTTCTGAAGCTGTGGCGGGGCTGTTGAAACGCAGAATGTCACCGCTATCCAAAAAGCCCACGTACAAATCACCCAAGGGGCTTAATGCCGCGCCGCTGGGCTGAGTGCCGGCGGTAGGCAATATGCAGCCTGTTCCACCCAGAAAGTGGTCAGCGCCTACCGTACTGGCCAGCGTTAATGCGGTAGTCAAATCAAGTGCTCCATGACCCCCATCGCCAGCTGCATTGAAGCCAATACGAATAACGCCCTGTCCCGCGGAGATGTCATCTACGAAATATAGAAAGCGTCTTCCCGGATCATAGGCAAACTGCCCGCCAAAAGGAACCGCGGCGCCGCCGCTGATAATGAAAAACTCGCAGGTATGATCGCTCATGTGCCACGGACCGGGAGCGTCAATTTCCGGGTCCATGCGGCAGATGCTGTCAAAGCTGTCCGCCACCCACAAATGGCGCACGGGTTGTCCCGTGAACTGGCTCGTTGCGGTACCTTGCAGGATGATGCCCGCCACAGGATCGGTGTTGTGATCTTGCGGATCCTGGGCGGACTGGCCTGAGAACAAGATCGTGTTTGTGGTTGGAATGATTGGTGTTTGAGCGCTCGCTGCCGTCGCGCCGAGAAGAACAGTCACGCAGCAGAGCCACACGATCAAAAGGGAATACTGCGCACATAAACGCTGTGCGTCTTTAGTCGAGGGGGATGTCATTTTGTACCTTCCTGTTTTTATTTGTTCTTTGTTGCATCTCTTTGCCTCCGGAAGTTTCGGCCAAGAGTAAGGAAAAAAAGCCGGGCCAATCAGGCCCGGCCTGCCCAACAGTAGGGCGTGAAGTTTGATTTAGGAGAAAAAAATTCGCTTCTATTCTCTGGGTCCTCCTCTTGAGGCCCTGGGCGAAACGTCGCCGGCCTCAATCTCTTCACGTTAAAGTGACACTGGTTACAAGCTCACACCCGTGTCCGGGAGAAACCTGCATGTGTGCAGAGCTCTCCTGGAAACGGCGGGCATAGTTGCGGATCTTTTCCAGGAACAGTGCTGCCCGATTCCCAGGTGAAACGATCCCAAACTTTGTGCGAAGGTTTTTTGCCGTAGCAGGAGCAGTGCGTTACTTCCAGGTCAGAACATTCAGGCTCAGTCGATATGCTGGTCCTGGTTCTGCAAGGCCTTGTCTTGTCAAGCAACAGACAAAACTTTTCCCGGAATTAGCTACGAGCAAAAAGATAGAGTGGTGCGAGAATTAGCGCCTGAGCGGAACAACAAGCTGCGGAGAGCCTTTATCCAAATCCATGGCTGGAATAGACAGGAAGCTTACAGATGCCAGAAGATCGGTTGCAGCAGGCTGAGTGTCGCGCACGTGCTGGGCAACCGCACTGGAACGCATGCTCAAAACCTGGACACCTTTCTTGCTGGGTACAACGCCGTTGAACTCAACCGTCACCGGAGGCGTACTCTCGTCGCCGTCCGCATCGTAGGAAAAACACACCATACCAGCCATGCCTGAAAGCAGCAGCATCATGCCAAGTACAGCGCCACGAAGATATCTGGTGAGAAGCGGTTTCATAGTCTTGTTACGCATCGCCGGAACAACACTTTGGCGATGTGCAAGTCTGATCAATTGGCATTAGAAAGCGGTTAGGACAAGATTAGAATTTCTAATGATTGTGGAGGCTGCGGCTGATAGCACGACCCGTCCGGATCGCAATCCCGCCAAGCAGATTTCCAATTGCCACCCCTACACTGTGATGCAAGCGGGCTGGCGCACAATAAGCTGTCATGCTCATTTGCGGATATTGCGAGCTGAATAAAGCGTGTGGCCGGAGAGGTTCAACAGTTTTTTCGGCAGGCCCATACTTGCGCATTGCATGTGCAAATCGGACAACAATTGTTCTCGATTACGTCATCCATGCGATAGGAGCAGCATGAAGCTCAAGTGAAAGGAGATGTTTTATGGCATCCCAACAAGAGCTTCGTCCAGTTTCTCGACCAGCATGAATTTGGTCCCATTCTCAATGCGTCTCCCGAAGCGCACAAAAGCAATCAGGAGGAAGATACGTTCAAGACCGCACGCGCACCACAAGTACGGAAGCGTCAACGAAGGTATCAGAATGTTTAAGGATGATCTCAATTCCGAAAATGCTCACCCGGTCAACGATCGACTGAAAAAGCTGGGCCTGCCTCGCTTTGTCGACGTAAAGGATGAATTTGAACAAAAAGCTGCGGCTTAAAATCGGATATCGGGCGAACACTTCTCTCATGGCAAACACTCTGCCCCGAAAAAGGCGCAGAAAGTCTGCCGGAACGGCCAGAATATGACTAACGATTGGAGCCGTCTGCCGTTTATGTATTTTTGTTGGACGGCCTGCTCTCGATTGTTCTAGGTGCGGGAGCTCAAATTACGGCCCCAAGCTGGACCGACTGGCGAGGAGTTCAAGGCGGCCCAAGACTTCGAGCCAGACTCGTTGACGAATCCTCCAATGCGAAGGGCATGCAGCAGATATAGAACTTGAAGCTCAACATGTGTGGCTTCACACCTGAGTCCATCCAGTGAATACGGTGTTGTCATCGCTGTTATCCACTATAGAGTGGATTCTGATCCAGCTGTGTTACTTCCGACACAGAAATAAAGTTCGAGCAATTATCGGCGGGGAAGCATGTTATTGCAGTCGTTCTGCTTGGAGTCGGAGAGCGTCCCTTAACTGGCGTAGTGCGGCTTGTCGTGTACATCCCATCGTGAGCGCAAGTCATGGGAGGAGCGGGGACGTTATTTTCGTCCAGTCAACATGCGAAGCAACTCCAGATCTGGGCTGTCCTGGCTCAGCTCCCAGAACATCACGCCGCCTAGATGATGATGTGCGATATATGTCATTTTCTTGTGCAGCGCCTGTGGACAGTCGTAGCTCCAAAATGTTGAATTGAACAAAATAGTGCAAGTTACGGCTTTGGAGGAATATTGCCGATCCGCCTCAGATGGCAAGTCCTTTAATTCACGATAGCTGCCGCCAGTTTCCGCGGGAGCGGTTGCGGGCTGATACAGTCCGTGATTGCTGTCCTTCACGCCTTGCCATCCTTTGCCATAAAAAGGCACTCCAAAAATGATTTTTTTCGTCGGCACGCCGGCTTGCAAAAAGCCGCGAACAGCGTAGTCTCCATAGCGATTATCAAGAGGAGCCTTGGATGGGTCCGCTCGATCATGAAATAGCGCGCTATGAAAATTTGTGGCCGGCTCACTGTTCCAGTGCAGGTCGTAAGCCATGATTGAAATGTAATTCAGATATCTGCTGATTTCCTTCAGCTCAAAATTCTTGTAGTACTCCTCTTCGGCGGGCAGTGCGGCGGTGAGCAGATAGCCGGGTCGTAACTCGTCCAGTTGGCGCCGAAATTCGGCGGTCAAAGCAGTGAAATTTGCCTTGTCCCCAGGAGTTCCCTGATGGACGCCGCCCTCGACTGGATACTCCCAGTCAATATCAATGCCATCAAAAATGCCGGGGGCTTCGATCCCAGGAGCGAAATGGCCCGCGATGAAGGTTTGCACGCAGGAGCGGACAAAATCGCGCACATGCTCAGGCGCAGCCGCGCTTGTAAAACCCTCGGATTGTCCCCAGCCACCGAAGGAGACAAGTATCTTCAAATTGGGATAAAGACGCTTCAGTTGTTGAAGCTGATGAAAGGTGCCGCGTAACTGGTTTGGACCCTGCGGGTCAGCGCTGCCGTCCACACTGGAAGCAGCATCGTATTCGTGGTCCAACGCCACCTCACGATTCGCGATCTGGCACTGATTATCTACTACGTGGCCAAAAGCATAATCCAGTTGCGTAACCAGACTCGCCGCTCCGCTAGTCACAATATTTTTCACCGGATACTTGCCGGATGCCGCGCCGGACTCAGTAAAGTAGCCAATGACTTGCCCTTGATGGCGTTTGTTTTTCGCGTGGAGCGAGGGAGCGAAGGCAGTGAATACTATGAGGACCCACAGCATTCGTTGACAACGAATAGGAGCGAACATTTTGTTTTGGTCGAAATTCATCAATTCGCCATCTCCCCGCCAATGATGGTGTGAGCGACCTGTCCTTCAGGCGTAAGCACAGCCAGATCAGCTCGCCTTCCCGGCGCCAGCAGGCCTCGCTGGTCGGAAATCCCCAAACGCTGTGCCGGATTCACCGTTGCGAGCCTGACTGCCTGCTGGAGTTGCCATCCTGCAAAGGTCATCACGTTGCGGATTGCGCGATCAAGGGTCAGAACACTTCCTGCCAGTTTGCTCTGGTACTCGCAACGGCCATTGCTCACCTGTACCTCAAGACCGCCCAGACTGTAGATCCCGTCTGGCATACCGGTTGCACTGATCGCGTCCGTAATGAGTATGGCCCGGTCTCCGCCTTTCGCACGCAGGAACAGGTTCAACACGCTCGGGTGGACGTGAATTCCGTCGGCAATGATGTCGGCCGTCAATTCGTGATTCGACAAAACTGCACCCAGAATTCCCGGGTCGCGATGATCGAGTGCGCGCATGGCATTGAAGGTATGCGTTGCATGATCAGCGCCGGCGGAAATGCCCGCTTGTGCTTCTAGATACGTGGCATTCGAGTGTCCCAGGCTGGAGTGCACGCCCAGATTCCGAGCGTGTCGAATCGTTTCCACTGCGCCCGGAAGCTCCGGCGCAATCGTCATCATGCGGATGGTGCCTGCTGAAGCGTGCCAAAAACGGTCAAGTGCCTGCGGGGATGGCGGCAGAAGATCCTGGGGTGGATGCACGCCGCGCTTTTCGTGGCTGATGAAAGGACCTTCAAGATGAATGCCAAGAGGAACCGCGCGCCCGTAATTTTTATTTGTATTGGCGATCAATTTGCCTAACCCATCCAAGGCTTTCAGGGTTTTCTCCTGAGGCGCAGTAACTGTGGTTGGCAGATACGCTGTTACGCCGTGTTTGACAAGTTGCCGCTCAATTTGTGTCAGAGCGGATTCATCCGCCTCCATGGCATCTCTGCCCGCGCCCCCGTGGATGTGGATATCGATAAATCCAGGAGCCAATATCAGGTCCGGAAAATTCAAAACGTGGCCTGCGGGAGTTTCCGCATCGCCGCGAGACCGCAAAGCAATGATCTGCCCATCTTCTACAACCACTATCGGTGCTTCAATCCACTCAATGGGAGTAACCAGGCGGGCGGCGGTAATGATTGTGGGCATGAGTAGATGTCAATCCTGTTTACACGTTCTCTGCGATTGCTGCAACCACAAAACTCTGCGCAAAGCTCCGGGATTTCCGCGGACCGATTGAGATGGTTGCAACGAACGACCTTGCTCCACTTTGAATTGTGATTTTTTTGCTTTCCCCTTTTGGAACGGTTGATTGAATCGATTTGTTAAATTTTATTGAATCGTTTCATTGTTACGTGTACTGTGTTGAGGTTTTTGGCGCGTGCCGCCTGCCAAGCGCTGCGCACAACCGCAACTCGTCGAGCAGCAAGCGACCGGCTCCGGCAGATACTTTGCCGGAAACACACAACGGCAATTGCATCCTTATCCAGCGGATCGAAGGCTGGAAGAAAGAATTAGGAGCTCCGCCAATGAAAAAGCTTCACACCGTCATCCTGGGTGTGGCACTCATTTTGTGCTTAACATCCACCAGATCATTTTCCCAAACCATTCCCAACTGGGCGCCCAACACCGCTTATGCAGTAAACGCGTTGGTGATGTATCAGAGCATTGAATATAAGTGCATTCAGGCCCACACCTCCCAGGTTGGCTGGGAGCCTCCCAATGTGCCAGCGTTATGGGGAAAGGTCAGTGGAGCACCGACGCCCACCCCGACTCCAACTGCGACACCCACTCCAACTCCAGCACCAACTGCAACGCCCACTCCCACGCCTCCACCGGGCGGTGGCGGCACATGCGCTGCGGCATGGAATTCCACCCTGGCTTATTGCAATACCTCCACCACCACTTGCAATGGCGGAAACAAGGCCAGCAAGAACGGTTTGAACTTTACTGCGCAATTCTGGAACCAGGGTCAGGACCCGACGATTGCCGGGCACGCCGGTCCTGCAGGCTCCGGAGATCCGTGGTTTACGGGCGTTGCCTGTACCACCGGCGCACCGACGCCTACTCCAACGCCCACTCCTACACCCAAAGCCACGCCGACGCCAACTCCGCCACCGCCGGGCAGCGTGATCTTCGGTGCGTATAAGGACGTCACACTCAACGCCAACTTCAATACCGGACTGCAGCAATCGGCTGTAACGGGGACGGTCCAGCCGGTGACCAGCGCCATGCCGAACTCGACGCTGATCTGGTCTTTTGCCACCGGCACCTGCGATGCAGAATCCTGGGCAGGCATAACTCCCGCGCAGGAAGCCACGAACGTTCAGGCCTTTGTCAACGCCGGTAAGAAATACATCATCAGCACTGGCGGCGCCAATGGCTCATTCGACTGCTCCAGCGGTCAGGGGCTGATCAACTTCATCAATCGTTATAACTCGCCAAACCTGGTCGGCATTGATTACGATATCGAACTGGGCCAATCGCAGGCGCTCATTGACGATCTGATCAACGCTACTAAAACAGCCATGCAGACATTCCCCAACCTGCAATTCAGCTTCACCATCCAGTCACTCGGTTCCATGTCGGCCAATCCCATCACGGGGGGAAGCGCCGGCACGACGGTGGTGAATGAGATCAAGCGTCTGGGGCTGACCGGCAACTACGTCGTCAACCTCATGACTTTTGACTATGGCTCCACCACTACCACCAATTGCGTGGTGGTAAACAACGCGTGCGATATGGGCCAGTCCGCGATTGCCGCGGCGCAGGCGCTCAACTCTCAATCCGGCATACCTTTCACACATATCGGACTCACAATGATGATTGGAAAGGCCGACACCCAGGACGAGATCACAAGCCTGCAGAACATCGACACGGTGAATGCTTTCGTGATCTCCAACCATCTGCCGACTTCGCGTTTCTGGGCGTTTGATCGTGACACGCCGGGTGCCGGCGGCAGCTCGAGTAGTGGCACCACGAATCCTGCCCTTGCTTATACGCATGAGTATATGAACAGCCTGGGCGTGCCATAACCAGCAAACCGGATGGCGTCGGCGGAAACCTTCCGCAGACGCCATCCTCTATCTCAATGGGAAAAAGCAACTCTGTGAATTTCGCAAATCGAAGCGAGCACGCCTCTCCTGCGCGGTGGGTACCCACTCTCTACTTTGCTGAGGGGCTGCCTTTCTACACCGTCAGCCTGATGGCGCTGGTTTTTTATCAGCGGGTTGGCGTCAGCAATGAAGTAATTGCGCTGACCACCAGCCTGTTGGGGCTGCCGTGGTCGCTCAAGCCATTGTGGAGCCCGTTCCTGGAGATGTATAAGACCAGGAAATTTCTTGTGGTGTGCTTTGAGTTTATCGGTGGGCTTAGCCTGGCGTTGCTGGCGCTATGTTTGCCGCTTCCGGGCTACTTTCGTTATTCGATAGCGTTATTGTCGATCATAGGCTTCTGCGCTTCCTCGCACGATATCGTCGCGGACGGCCTCTACATTGCGAGTCTCAATCCGAAACAACAATCGGCCTATGCGGGATGGCAGGGCGGCTTCTTCAATGTGGCACGCTTCTTTTCGCAAGGAGGACTCATCATCCTCGCCGGATTTCTTGAAGCGCGAATGCCCATCCTGCGCGCATGGATGATCATCTTTGGCAGCCTTGGCGTCATCCTTGTTTTGCTTGGCCTTTATCACGCACGTATGCTGCCCACGGGCGGCGAGAGCCGGCGTTCCGCTAGCCTGAAGGAAGTAGCAGGGACCTACTGGGATGTTGTTGCGCGGTTCTTCCAAAAGCCCAACATCATTTTGTTGCTGGTTTTCATTTTTCTGTATCGTGCGGGTGAGGGGCAACTGGTAAAAATTGGCCCTCTATTTCTCAAAGCCGCGCGCACTAATCACGGCCTCGGTCTGACCACCGCACAGTTCGGGACTATTTATGGCACGCTGGGGACAGCGGCGTTCATTGCAGGCACAGTGCTGGGAGGCTACTTCACCTCATGGCTGGGACTGAAGAAGGCCATTGTTCCACTGATCATTATCATGAACCTGCCGAATGTGGCATACGTTTATTTGAGCACCGCCCTACCCGCCAACTCTGCGCTGATTGCAACCGCGCTTAGCCTGGAAATGTTTGGGTATGGTTTCGGGTTTGTTGGTGTGATTCTGCTCATGATGCAGGAGATCGCGCCGGGAAAATATCAGGCGGCCCATTATGCGTTTGCCAATTCACTGATGAATCTCGGACTCATCTTGCCGGGAGCAGTGAGCGGCTATATCCAGAAATGGATTGGCTACCAGAAATTTTTCATCTGGGTGCTGATTGCAGCCATTCCCGCCCTGCTGATGGCACGCTTCATCCCGATTGGCGGCGGAGCCGAGCCGGAGCCAGCCCCCGCAAAAGCATTTGCTGAAGCGGAGCCATAAGTCAGGAGTGCTATTGCGAACTGCAACCTCTAAAACTTCGATGACGCTTGAGCAGGCGGTGAGCCAGCAATTTTTGTTGACGTTTGAGAGCAGAGAAACCCCACCGAAGCAATTCCTTGACGTTCTGCGGCGCCATCACATAGGCGGCGTGGTCCTCTTTCGCCACAAGAACATGGGGGCTCTGAATGAGCTGCGGGGGTTGACCATGGCTCTGCAGAATGCCGCCGCTGAAACAGGTCAGCCTCCGCTGCTGATTGCCGCAGACCAGGAAGGCGGCCAGCTCATTGCCGTGGACCAGACCACTCCTTTTCCCGGAAATATGGCCCTGGGCGCGACGAAGTCAGAAAATCTCGCCAATAAAGTAGGACGCGCGCTGGGCAAAGAACTTTCTGCTGTGGGCGTGAACGTTGATTTTGCGCCGGTCTGTGACGTCAACAACAATCCTCTAAATCCCGTAATAGGCACGCGCTCTTTTGGTGAAGACCCCAGGTTAGTTGCACAGATGAGCGCCGCGCTCATTCGTGGGCTGCAAAGTTCCGGAGTGGCCGCAACCGCCAAGCACTTTCCCGGACATGGGGATACTTCCAGCGATTCGCATCGCGGCGCTCCCATCGTGATGCACAACGCCAAGCGGATTCGCTCGATTGAACTGGTTCCATTTCGCGCCGCAGTGAACAGCGG
>DASXJO010000936.1:0-1586 GCA_036497385.1 Candidatus Angelobacter sp.
CGGCGACCGCACCATTGGCCGGCCAGCGAAGTGTCCGAGCAGGAACGCGCATGGATAGCGGAGCTGAGGAAGCGCGGTCTTGGATCTCGCCGGATCCAAAGCGAGTTGAAGCGAAGTTATGACCTAGCAGTGTGCTGAAAAACGGGTGAGCGAAGAGGAGCCGTTCTTCTTTTACTGAGTTTGGGGTTCGTTCAAGGGCTCCGACTGGGGCCGTTCGTGTGCCCGAGCGCTGTTTTGAGGCCGGCGGACACATTTCGGGCTTTGGTTATGCGGATTGAACTGCGGGCGACCCGAGGTTCCGCATCCGCACCAAGTTGTAAGCGGCGGCCGCAAAGGTAAAGACCCAACCAACTTTGAAGATGCCCCGATGCCGGACCTTTCTCATGAGCGCAACGGTCTTCAGCCATCCGAAACTTTCTTCAATTCGCTTCCTCTTGAGCTGGCTGATCTGATAACCGGCGTGCCTGGCCGTTCGCGCATCAATTGCGCTCCCGCCCGGCCGGTTGCTGTTTTGCGCGACATGCGGGGTAACTTTCATGTTCCGGCACTCGGCGACGAAAGCTTTGGTGTCGTATCCCTTGTCGCCTGCCACGGTGACTCGCTTCGTGCCGGGAATCTGTTCCAGCATCACTAACGCCGCATCTCGCTCCGCCGTTCCATTGGCTTCGAACAGTTCCGTGTTGACGATCAAGCCATTGCGGTTCTCCACCAGCAGGTTTCCGTGGAAGCTCAGCTTCGCTTCCTTGCCGCTTCCTTTCCGTGCCAGCTTCGCATCGGCATCTGTGGTGGACTCGTGCGTCTGATTCGAGCGCTTCTCCCCATGGAAGTTCACCGTCGGATTGCCGGGATCCTCCGGCGGAGCAGCTTTGTTCTGATCCTTGCGCTGGAAACTCTTCAGACTCGCCCAGGCCTCAATCAGCGTTCCATCTACCGTGAAGTGCTCATCGGAAGTCCACCCCTTCTCGCGCGCTTGCTTTACGATTTGTGAGAGAAACTCCCTTGCCACGTCCGCATCCAGCAGACGTTCCCGGTTCTTGGTGAAGGTCGTCGGATCCCACACTTCTTCATCTAGGTTCATCCCCACAAACCAGCGAAACAACACGCTGTAGTCGATCTCTTCCATCAACAACCGTTCGCTGCGGATCGAGTACAACATCTGAATTAACAAAGCGCGCAGCAACTTCTCCGGCGGAATCGACGGCCGACCGGTCCCCGAATACATCGCAGCAAATAGCCGAGACAACTGCCCGAGAACTTCGTCCACCACTGTTCTAATTGCTCGCAGCGGGTGATCTTGCCTCACCCGCCTTTCGGCTGACAGATAACTGAACATCCCGCTTTGCTGATGGTCCACGCCTCGCATCTCAGCTACAGACGCTAAAAACATTCCCTTCGTAACTTGCTTCAGATGTTTTTCAGCATCCTGCTAGGGCACAACCACAATCGGCGCAGCCAAAAGGTAGCCTTCTGTCCGGTTGGAGCGAGCACGCTCACCTGGCAATCATACTTCCCAGGCGCAGGTTGTTTAGCCGATGCTGAATTGGAGAGGCATGTTTTCACATGGTTGTTCCATACGTCTGCCGTCT
>DASXJO010000937.1:0-1878 GCA_036497385.1 Candidatus Angelobacter sp.
TTTCAGCACACTGCCGCGCTGCGCGCCCAGGGCCATTCGCACGCCAATTTCGCGGGTGCGTCCGGCAACTGAGTATGAAAGAACTCCGTACAGCCCAATCGCGGCCAAAAGCAGTGCCAGACCGGCAAAAACACTGGAGAGTCGCGCAATCAGTATCTGGTCGCTGATGGCTCGGTCCGTCAGTTCATTGAGTGACCGAATGTTATTCACTGGAATGTTGGCGTCCAGATTCTTGAGCTGCTTGCGGACAGCCTCGGCCACGGCAACTGGATTTCCCACCGTACTTACCACAAAGTTCAGTCCGGGAACCTGGCCCAACGCTTGTGAAAGCGGCAGATAGAACCGGCGATCGATCGTCCCTTTGAGCTTATGATCGCGGGCATCTCGCGCAACTCCCACAATCTCCACAGGCCCTTTGGATGCCGGATCATCAACAATAAATTTCCTGCCGATTGGGTTCCCCTTGCCAAAATAAAACTTCGCCATCGTCTCATTGATCACGGCGACCCGGGATGAAGTCTCAGTGTCCTGTAGACCAATATCGCGGCCCAGAAGCATGGGAATTCCCACCGCGTGGAAATAGTTGGGAGCCACCTCGTCAAAGGCGGCTACCAGGTCCGAGTCATTCTTTGGTGTGTATCCTTCCACCTTAATGGTGTTCCCTGATTCGCTTCCGCTGAACAGCCCATTTTTCGAACTCGTCACGGCGCGAACTCCCGGCAGGCTGCTAGTCTGCTCCGCCAACTCGTTGGCAAAGCTTGCGACTCTGGCATTGTTATAACCCGCTGCCAACGGATCAGTGGAGACCACCAGCAGATGCTCGCGGTTATAGCCCAGGTCCACATTGCGAATATTTTGCAGGCTATGCACCAGCAGTCCGGCAACAAACAACACCAGCAGAGACACCGCAACCTGGCCAGTCACCAGCAATTTTCCCCAGTTCCAACCGGCATTGGCACTGCTTCCATTTTGCGAGCCGGACTTTAACGTAAGAGCCACTCCTACGCGGCGTGAACGTAGCGCGGGTATCAGGCCAAACAGCACGCCAGTCAGCAGGCACACTGCGGCGGTAAAAAGGAACACCCGCAGATCCGGCGAAGCTTCCAGATCTCTGTTTCTGCTCAGTTTTAGCAGTGCGTCGGTGCCCCAACGCGCCAGCAACAGTCCCAGCGCTCCACCTGCAAAGGCCAGAAGAATGCTTTCCGTCAAAAGCTGGCGAACAATGCGGCCCGGAGCGGCTCCAATCGCCACTCTCACGGCGAATTCCTTCCTGCGCGATGAAGCCCGTGCCAGCAGCAAATTCGCCACGTTCACGCACGCGATAACCAGAACCAGCGCCACGATGACCATCAACAACAAGAGCGGTTGCTGGAAGTCGCCACGCAAATCAGAAAAACCGCCTCCGCCTGCGTTCACCGGGACCTTGGCTGCCTTCAGATTCTCCAGATCGTCTTTGCTAAGCTTTGCTTTCAGCGGCCCGCTGACTAACTGCTGAAGCAGCAAGTTCAAGTTTGCAGCGGCATTCTCCACGGTAACTCCCGGCTTTAGGCGGGCAATCACATGCAACCAACTCGCGTTGTAGTCTTCCAGCCATTTGCGGCCGCTGATCAATTGCTCCTGCATCGTCACAGGTACCCAGAGATCTTGCGCGTCGCCCACTGTGTCGCCATAAAATCCCGGCGGCGCAACGCCTATCACGGTGAACGGGTAATTGTTGAGCCGTAAAGTCTGGCCAATAATGTTGGGATTCTCACCCAGCTTATTTTTCCAAAAACCGTAGCTCACCACCGCAACCGGATGCGCGCTCGGACCAGAATCGTCGTCCGGTGTAATCACGCGTCCGTACAGCGCGTTCACGCCCAGCACTGAAAAGTAATT
>DASXJO010000938.1:0-2613 GCA_036497385.1 Candidatus Angelobacter sp.
GCCACGCTCATTTCTTCCACTTCACGCAGCATCACTACCGTGCGGTACGCTTCCGGCAGATGGTCAATTGCCTGTTCCAGCAGTTCACGGGCCTGCGCGGTAGCCGTGCCATCTTCCGGGCTGGGCGAAGACGATTTGAGAATGGCCATAAAATCTCCGTTTTCAGGGAGTGCGTCCAGTTCTTCCATCCGGCCGCGGCGGCGTTTGCGGGCCAGCGCTTCATGGATGGCGATGCGAGTGAGCCAGGTGGAAAATGCAGCTTTGCCGGCGAATTGATTCAAATGCTCGTAGGCGCGGACGTAAGCATCCTGCATTACGTCCTCGGCTTCGCCGTCATCGCGCAGAATCATGCGTGACATCCGGTAAAGCCGCTGGTTGTAGCGGCGCATCAGGATCTCAAAAAGCGCGGTCTCGCCCGCGAGCACACGGGCCACTACTTCCTCATCTCGCAATTCGCTTTGTGCCGTTACCGGGACCAGCATGGTACTCACCTGGGGTTCCTCCCTGCCTGAATAGAGTAAGCTGTATGCCAAAGGTTACAATTCTAAGTCCTTTGGGAGCATGGAAATGCGGGTTGCCGCCACTCTTATCTCAATTTTAATTTCTTCCGTGATTTACGGGCAACATCCGCAAAACAGCAAAACCGACGTCCAACTTCGCGGTATCAGCGCCGTTTCCAGCAAGGTGGCCTGGGCCAGCGGGGCCAGGGGAATGGTTTTGCGGACTACGGACGGCGGCATGACCTGGGAGACATTGGTCATCGCAGACGCTGACGCGCTCGACTTTCGCGATATCCAGGCCTTCGACCAGAACACCGCGTTCGTGCTCAGTATCGGCCCGGGCGATCAGTCGCGGATTTATAAAACTTCTGACGGCGGCAAGATATGGCAGCGGCAATTCACCAACAGCGATCCTAAAGCTTTTTATGATTGCTTTGCCTTTTGGGACAGCACACACGGAATCGCCGTAAGCGATTCTGTGGACGGCAAGTTCCCGCTGATTGCCACCTCTGACGGCATGACCTGGAATCCTGTGGCGGTCAAAAACATGCCTGCGGCGCTGCCCAGTGAAGGCGCATTCGCCGCCAGCGGCACATGCATTGCCACGTTCGGCAAGAATGATGTCTGGTTCGGCACCGGCGGCCCGGCTGCGCGCGTATTTCATTCCGGCGATCGCGGGAAGAACTGGACTGTTGCAGAGACGCCGATCATTCATAGCGCCGCCTCGCAAGGTGTTTTCTCTTTGGCCTTTTGGACAACGAAAGATGGAGTGGCCGTTGGCGGAGATTACAAGGAACCGGCGAAAAATGTAAACGTGGCCGCGGTAACGCACGATGGTGGCAAGACGTGGACTCTTGCATCGAAGCCGCCGCAGGGTTATCGCTCAGCGGTCGCGGTGGGTGCTTCCCATAGTTTGATGGCAGTTGGAACCAGTGGAGCAGACGTTTCTCATGACAGCGGCAATACCTGGTCTTCAATGTTCACTGAAGACCTCAACGCGCTGGCTCTGATTGGAAATTCAGGATGGGCCGTTGGTCCTTCAGGCAAGATTATTAGCATTCATCTCGATTCCCAATAACGGTCACCTCAGAGCCTTTTAGCCGCTAGCCCGTTTGACCGCCCTCAGAACTGCTGATTAGAATTTGGCCCTCATCTTTTGGAGGTAATCATGCACGTTCCTTCTGCTGCTTTGCTACGATCCATTTTGTTTTTTTCGGCAAAAATATTCACCGCGGCCTTCCTTGTGCTGGCAACCGGCGCAATTTCAGCCCAGCCAATTCCGCCGCCCGGATTAGTGATTGGTTCCGGCAATACCGCCACGGCGGATCCGCCAGTCGCGCGACCGGACACAACGCCCTGCGTGGTAACGCTGTTCAATAATTTTGCCTTTGCGGATTTTTCACCTAAGCCATTTTCCTTCACGCCTGCATGCCCGGGTCCATGGGCCAAAGTTGTGTTGAATGCGGATTTTTCCATTCAGGCGGGCAGGCAGTTTGATCGCACGGCGGAAATCTGGATTGGCGGCGTGAATGTCTATTTTGGCACCACCTCGGAACCTTCTGGAACGGTGGCGCGCTCCTGGCATATTGAGCGCGACTTAACTGACTATTCCGCGCTCTTTAATACTACGCAGAATGGCCGCGTTGACCTGGGTAATCTGGTGAACTCCACCTTCACCAGCACTTTGTTTGGGACAGCTGTAATTCAGTTCTATCCGCTGGCCCGCCATCAAGATGCCCCGCAGATCGCCGATCTTGTTTTACCTCTCGCATCTGATCCCACCGGCGGAACGGCGTTCCTCTCAAATTCAACCAGCCCGTTGGCAAAAACCTTTGCGCTGCCCACCAATGTTGAGCGCGCCTTTATCGATGTGGTGGCAGAAAGCCAGGCTGGAGATGAATTCTGGTACACATGCGTGCCGGATGACGTTGCCGGAGAATTGCAAAGCTGCGGTGGCGGCGCATTTCGTGAGAGCCAGGTCACCATTGATGGCACTCCGGCGGGCGTTGCACCCGTCTATCCCTGGATATACACCGGCGGAATCGATCCGCTGCTGTGGCGACCAATCCCCGGTGTGCAGACGCTGAACTTCGCTCCTTATCGTGTCGACCTC
>DASXJO010000939.1:0-1880 GCA_036497385.1 Candidatus Angelobacter sp.
ATGCCGCCGGAATATATGGGGTGTGGTTCGCTGGGTTCATGTAGCCCCATCCCAGCACGATGACCAGCACAACGATGGCGACTTTTGCCACCACAATCAACGCATTGACGAAGGCCGACTCCTGCGTGCCCCGGATCAGCAACAGAGAGAGCACAAGCAAAATGCCGATGGCGGGCAGGTTGATAAATCCATGCGTTCCGGTAACCATCTGTGTTTCAAAAGGGGAGTGGCTCCATTGATATGGAACCTGGAGGCCAGGATGGATATAGTCCAGCACGCGATTGAAATACTGGCTCCATGAAATGGCCACCGTCGCGGCGCCGACGGCATACTCCAGCACCAGGTCCCAGCCGATGATCCACGCCACCAGTTCACCCATGGTGGTGTAAGAATAGGTGTATGCGCTGCCTGCGATAGGGATCATCGAGGCAAATTCTGCGTAACACAACCCGGCAAAAGCGCAGCCAACGCCCGCAAGAATGAACGCCAGAGTTACCGACGGGCCGGACCGCTGCGCGATTGCATCCGCTGTACGCACAAACAGGCCCGCGCCAATGATTGCCCCGATTCCCAGTGCAACAAGTGACCACGGTCCCAGCGTCCGCTTGAGCGCCGTCTCGCCGCCACTCTCCGCCCGTAGGCGATCAATTGACTTGGTGCGAAACAGCGAGCTTGATGTTTGAGCGCTCTCAAAATTTGTTTTAGTTGCCATCCTAAGCCCTTCCCTCTGGTGCAACCACGCCGCTGCGGCGCGACCACACGAAATAGACCGGAATTCCCAGCAGCACAATGATCAAGCCCGGCCATGTGTATTGCGGTTTGTAGCGCAATAATACGACATCAATGAACAAAGCCATCACAATATAAATGGCCGGCAATACCGGATAGCCAATGGCCCGATACGGCCTTTCAGCGTCTGGCCGGGTACGCCGCAAAACAAACAGGCCGCCAATGGTCAATATATAAAAGACCAGAACGGCAAAAATAATGTAGTCCAGCAACTGCCCGTACGTCCCTGAGAGACACAGAATGCATGTCCAGATGCCTTGCACAATCAGCGCATTTTTTGGCGTCAGGTACTTGGGATGGATTTTCCCCGTTGATTTAAAAAACAGTCCATCTTTGGCCATGGCGTAATAGACGCGCGCGCCGCTCAAGATCAGCCCGTTACAGCAGCCGAAGGTGGAAATCAAAATAGCGATGGCCATGAGCCCGCCGCCGCTGGAGCCAAACATCTGCTGCAAGACCGCCGTGCCCACGCGCTCAGAAGCCGCATACTTAATGCCGCGCGAGACCACATCTGCGCCGCTCATGTTGCCATCAAATGGCAGATGCGCCAGATAAATAAAGTTCGAGGCAACATAGAGCAGTATCACCACGCCGGTGCCAATGGCCAGCGATAGCGGCAAGTTGCGCTTGGGATCTTTCACTTCGCCGGCAGTAAACGTCACGTTGTTCCATGCGTCGGCAGAGAATAATGATCCCACTTGCGCCACGGCCAGAATCGTTAACACGCCTACGAACGGCCCAGCGGCAGTGCCCGTCGCAGAGTGCGGAAGATCCAAGCGCCAGAAGTTGCCAAAGTTGGCGGCAATGGCCTGCGCGTTGCGCGCAATAAAAATACCGGTAATTACCAGCCCAGCCAGCGCGGATACCTTGGCAATGGTAAACAGGTTCTGCACGGCCGCGCCCAGCTTCAGGCCAAAAATATTCAGCACTGTAAGAAAAATCACAATCACAATGCCGCAAAGGTTCTGCGTGTTCAGGCCCACATCCATGTTGCCCAGCACCATGGGACCAACGGGGATCGGGGGAACATGCGCAATGTGCAGGATCCAGTTATCGGCAGCAACCGACGGGAAAAAATATCCCAGAAATTT
>DASXJO010000940.1:0-4153 GCA_036497385.1 Candidatus Angelobacter sp.
GGGCATAGTGTCCCGATTGGCAAGCCCATTGCCAATACACAGATCTATGTGCTGGATGCTCTCCTCCAGCCAGTGCCCCTCGGAGTAGCTGGAGACCTTTATATCGGCGGAGTGGGAGTGACAAGAGGTTATCTGGAAAAATCGGCATTGACCGCGGAAAGATTCATCCCGGATCCGTTCAGCAAAACAGCGGGATCGCGATTGTACCGCACCGGAGACTTGGTGAGTTGGCGGACTGATGGAAACCTCGACTATCTGGGGCGTGCTGACTTCCAGGTAAAGATTCGTGGGTTCCGCATTGAGTTAGGAGAAATTGAAGCGGCGCTGCAGGAACACTCTCGTGTGGAACACGCAGTTGTCATGGCGGTGCAAGAAGTTTCTGGAGAAAAGCGGCTTGTAGCGTACTACACGGTTCGTGCCCTGGAGTCAGAAGCGGACACAGGAGCCGATGTAGGCGCAGAAGAGCTACGCGCTTATTTATCGGACAAATCACCTTCCTACATGGTACCGGCGGCATATGTTCGCCTGGAGCGGCTGCCGCTGACTCCGAACGGAAAGCTGGATCGCAAGGCATTGCTGGCACCTGACGGAGATGCCTATGCGTTACAGAAATATGAGCCGCCACAGGAAGGGATTGAAAGTTTGGTCGCGGAGACATGGGCAGAAGTCTTGCATGTGGAACGAGTGGGCCGCCAGGACAACTTCTTTGCATTGGGCGGACATTCGCTGCTCGCAGTGCGGGTGGTTGCCCAGTTGCGCCAGTCACTTGGACTGGAAATCGGCATCAATGATTTGTTTATGCGTCCGGTGCTGAGTGATTTTGTGCTCGGATTGAAGGACGCGAAGCAGAGCCGAATACCGGCAATTACACGTGCGGAGCACGCGGAGCATGTGCCGCTTTCATTTGCGCAGCAACGGTTGTGGTTCTTGGCGCAGATTGAGGGAGTAAGCAAGGCGTATCACGTTCCGTTGGGTGTAAGGCTACGTGGCCGGCTGGACAAGACAGCGCTGAGGCGTGCACTGGACCGGTTGATCGCGCGGCATGAAATATTGCGCACGACCTTTGCGGCAGTGGAAGGAGAGCCGTATCAACAGATTGCTCCGCTGGGAGATGGTCACTTCCCTCTGATGGAACATGATTTGCGGGGCCATCATGATGCAAAGAGTGAATGGGAACAGCTGGCATCTGAAGAAGCTGGAACATTGTTTGATCTGGAAACAGGACCACTCATTCGCGGGCGGCTGGTTCGGCAAAGCGAGGAAGAACATGCGTTGTTGATTACCATGCATCACATCATCTCTGACGGCTGGTCGCTTGGTGTGCTATTTAACGAGTTGAGCACGTTGTATGCGGTATTTGCGAGTGGAGAAGGCGATCCATTGCCAGAGCCACACCTGCAGTACGCGGATTATGCAGTGTGGCAACGGAAGTGGATTGAAGGAGAGGTCCTCGCGGAGCAGGCCGAACATTGGAGAAAGACCCTGGCTGGAATGCCGGAGGTGCTGGAACTGCCTGCGGACCATGCCCGCCCCGTGCAGCAGGACTATGCGGGGGCCGCGACGCCACTGATGCTGGATGAGAAGTTGACCGCAGGTTTGAAAGAGATGAGTGCACGGAACGGCATAACTCTCTTTATGACACTGCTGGCGGGTTGGGCGGTGTTGTTGGCGCGGTTATCGGGACAGGAGGATCTCGCAATCGGAACACCAGTAGCTAATCGCCAACGCGTGGAGATTGAGAATATCATCGGCTTTTTTGTGAACACGCTGGTATTGCGCCTCGATGTCACAGGCCGGCCCACAGTAGGAGAAGTGTTGGAGCGCGTGAAGAGCCAGGTGATCGCGGCCCAGCAGCACCAGGATATTCCTTTTGAGCAGATAGTGGAGATGGTGCAACCGGCGCGGAGCCTGGCGCATAGTCCGCTCTTTCAAGTCATGTTTGTGTGGCAGAACGTGCCGGAAGGCAAGTTGGAACTACCTGGGTTAGAGATATTGCCGCTACAGTCGTCGCCCCATGAGGTCTCGAAATTCGACATCACCCTGGCGTTGCAGGAATCGCAAGGGGGCATTGCAGGCGGATTGGAGTATGCGACAGCCCTGTTCGAGAGCAGAACGATCGAGCGCTATGCCGGTTACTATCGCAGGCTGCTGGAAGGCATGGTGGCTGGAGGTAAGAGCCAGGCTGTAGATGGTCTCACGATGATGGGAGATGCTGAGCGACAGCAGGTATTGCATCAGTGGAATGCAACCAGGACAAAGTATTCGCGTCACCGGTGCATCCATGAACTGTTTGAGCAGCAGGTAAATAAGACGCCGGAAGCGGTGGCTGTAGCGGAAGAAGGCAGGGAGCTTAGCTACCGCGAACTGAATGCACGCGCCAATCAGATGGCCCACTATCTGAGAACGTTGGGTGTGACGCCGGACGCGAGGGTGGCGATCTGCGCCGAGCGAAGCCTGGAGATGGTAGTGGGGCTGCTCGGCATACTGAAAGCAGGAGGCTCTTATGTGCCTCTGGATCCCGTCTATCCGGATGAGCGGCTCAGCTATATGCTGGAAGACAGCAAACCCGTTGCCTTACTGATCCAGGGTCATCTGCAAGGGCGATTCAACGGGACTAGCTCTTCTGTGCCACGGATTGATTTGACGGCCGAGGTCCCCCTGTGGAGCGCGCAGCCAGTGACCAATCCAGATCGTGACAGCATTGGACTCACTCCGCGCAATCTTGCCTATGTGATCTATACTTCCGGATCTACCGGCCTGCCTAAAGGCGCGATGAACGAACATCAGGCCATTGCGAACCGGCTTATCTGGATGCAACGTGCCTATAAGCTGGGCGGTGAAGATGCGATATTGCAAAAGACCCCGTTCAGTTTCGATGTGTCAGTATGGGAGTTTTTCTGGCCGCTGCTGGCAGGAGCCAGGCTTGTGATGGCCCAGCCGGAGGGACACAGAGATCCCGGCTACCTGATTGAGACCATCCGCAGCAGTGGTATCACCAGCATGCACTTTGTTCCTCCAATGTTGCAGGTATTTCTGGAGCATTCGGAGGTGGGAGAATGCTCTACCTTGAAGCGGGTGATATGCAGTGGAGAGGCTCTGCCGCCTATGCTGGTCAAACGCTTCGGAGAGCGGCTGCCACATGCAGAGCTGCACAACCTGTATGGGCCCACAGAAGCGGCAGTGGACGTAACAGCATGGTTTTGCTCCACAGACAAAATACAGACCAGCATTCCGATTGGCCGGCCGATAGCAAACACGCAGATGTATGTTCTGGATAAGCAGGGGGAACCTGTACCCGTGGGAGTAGTTGGCGAGCTGTATATCGGTGGGGTACAGGTGGGGCGCGGGTATGTAGACCGTGCAGAGATGACGGCGGAGCGGTTTGTGCCCGATTCATTTGCTAAGGAGCTCGGAGCGCGGATGTACCGGACGGGAGATTTGGGAAGATGGCGAGAAGATGGAAGCATAGAGTACTTAGGGCGGAATGACTTCCAGGTGAAGATACGCGGGTTCCGTATTGAATTGGGAGAAATTGAAGTGCGGCTCGCGGAGCACCCTGCGGTGAAAGAAGTAGTGGTCATAGCCCGTGAAGGCAGAGAAGGCGACAAGCTGCTGGTGGCCTATCTGGTTCCGGACGAGATAATTGCCCGTCCCATAGTAGAGCTTTTGCGACTGGAGCAGAGCGGAGAACTTCCGCGCTCCGCACGTTATGAGCTGCCCAATGGCATGGTGATCAGCCACCAGAACAAGAGCGAGACGGATTTTGTTTATCAGGAGATTTTTGAGCAGGAAACTTATTTGCGGCATGGCATCAGTCTTGTCCATGATGCCTGTGTATTTGATGTCGGGGCCAACATTGGTTTATTTACCTTGTTTGCATTGCAGCAGGCGCCTGGGGCCAGGGTTTACGCTTTTGAGCCGATACCTCCTGTCTTCGACAGTCTAAGGATCAATTCGCTTTTATCAGGTGGAGACGTACGTCTATTCAATTGCGGTCTTTCTAACATGACGGGAGATGCGGACTTTACATGGTTTAAACACAATTCGGTTATTTCCGGCCGCCACGCGAATGTCCAGGAGGAACAGAGCACGCTGCAAACGTTTATGAAGAACCAGAATGGTTCAGAATTTTCTGAAGAAGCACTGGAGGAAT
>DASXJO010000941.1:0-3498 GCA_036497385.1 Candidatus Angelobacter sp.
CTGGGCCGGACGTCCGGCACTATATGAACGGTCATGACCTGCTGGATTTGTTGCATTGGGATAGACGGGCGGAGGCTCATGCGAAAGGACTGCGCACGTCTGATGCCGTCCGCGCGGCGCTCTTTGGATGTCTCGAATATGACTCGACATGCAACCAGCCCCTTTTCCGCGCCCTCTTTCTTCGGGTTTGTCAAACATCGTGAGAGTCGCGCCCGCAACTCCCCGCGTCAAGCATACGCCTGACTATAGGAGGTATGCGGATGAACGGTTCTGGATTGGAGCGTCTAAACAGCAGTGCCGAAGTGCCGCTGACGTCTGCGAATTCACCTGCAGCTCGAGCATCCATCGTTCAAGGAATGCCTATGAAGAAAATACCTGTAGATGGGCTTCCCATTCGTTCATCCAAATGGACATGTAGTCCCGTTCTGTTCGTCGAGTCATTCGAGAGCCACTTGTCCGCAACCAGTCAAACGGTAGCCGTACAGCTCGGTTTCGGATAAATCGCCCGCAACAGCGAACTTTTAATATCCCAAACTGTCCTGGTCGGCGACCAACGCTGAAAAGTAACAAACGCGCCAGTCCATCTGCAGCTATATCCTTTTGCGTAAGCGCCTGAGAATCCCCAGGACAGGAAGGGATGTTGTTCCCTTGTTGAGCCCGGAGCTAAACCGGAGCGGAGGCCCAGTTATGCGGTAGAAGCTCAGCTATGCGGTTGATGGGTTGGTTGGGGATGCGGGCGAGGACGTCTTTAAACCAGGCGAAGGGCTCGACATTCACACGCTGACAGGAAGCTACGAAACTGCGTAGCACTGCAGCTGTCTTACCGCCGACATCACTGCCAAAGAACATCCAGTTACCACGACCCACAGCCACACCACGAATGCTCCGCTCCGTGCCCGTGTTGTCGATCTCCAGATCTCCGTCTTCCGAGTAGCGGTTCAGCGCTGTCCAGTTTTTGAGGGCGTAGCGCACGGCGCGCCCCTCCGGGCTCTTTGGCAACACCTCGGCCTGAATCTCCAGTAGGTACTGATGCAGCTTGTCAAGGATCGGCCGGGCATGGATTTGTCGCAACCGCAGCCGGTCTTCCACCGTCAGCAGCCGCGCCTGTTTCTCCACCCGATACAACTGTGCAATCAGCAGCAGGGCTGGACCCATGCGGGCCCGATCCGAGTCGAGCGCCTTGTAAAAGTAGCGTCTCGAATGGGCCCAGCACGAGACCTCGATCAGGCCGCGCCCCGGGTCTTTGAAGAAGGCATCATATCCGCCGTAGGCATCCGCCTGTAAATAACCGCGATAGCCGCTCAAGAACCTCTCCGGCCCGGCACGCTCCCGAGTTGGTGTGTAGTCGTAGAGGGTCACGGGATGATCTTGGTCGCCGTAATAAGGCCAGATGCGGCCGGTACGAGCAAAGGGCAGCTTTCGGTCAAGAACCTTCACGCCGGTATCGTCCGTGCCGATCACTTTCGATCCAAACAGAATCTTCTTCGCCGCCACATACAGCGGATTCAGAAGAGCGGCGCATTGCGCCATCCAGCCACCCATGCTCTTACGCGAGATAGCGACGCCGTACCGCGCAAAGATCTGTTCCTGCCGGTGCAACGGCAAATGGTCAGCCCATTTGCTCACGATCACCTGCGCCAGCAGGCTGGCTCCGGCGATGCCCTTTTCGATCGGCTGTGGCGGCTTGCCCGCAGTCCGCACCGTGCACGCGCAGGCGTACTTCAAACAAGCTTCTTCGATGACTGTGAGCGAAGCGGGAACGTATTCGTAATGTTCGCACGTCTCCTCACCAATATGACGTAAATCTTGCGCACATTTGGCGCAGCGCTTTTCCTCGTCTGGCAGATCGCGCACGATGCGCTCGCGCTTGAGATGCCGTGGCAGAGACTGGCGGCCGCCTGGCTTCTTCCTGGAAGTTGCCGAACTCGCGCCGGGCTTTCCGCCTTCGTCGTCATTGTCATCTTCTGCGCCGGCAGCGTTCGCCGCTTCTCGTTCCGTTTGCCGCGCCTGCCAGAGCGCCGCGAACAGCGCCAGTTGCTCGTCGGAAAGTTGTTCACTCTTGCGGTTGCGCTTGGCATCCAGCAACTCACGTAGCAATGTCTCCACTTTGCCGCGTTCCGTGAACTCACGGTCCAGTTGCGCCATCAGATCCAGCACCATTTGCTGCAGGGTCTTTGGGTCCTCGGGAAGGTGTTTGGGATCGATGGCCACTGGTGAGTAAGTGAGTATTACTATTTTACTGGCCTACTTACTCGATGCCAAGTCAATATGCCAACAAACTGCGACTATTTATGCGATCAGGTTATATCGTTTCCGTCGCTTGGCCTGATTGAGATCGATACCCGATAACAGTGCTGCTAATTCGTGGGCTGTGATCTCGCGCCGCACCTCACCCGATTCGCAAAACGGCAAAGCGTAGGTACCTTCCTCCAACCGCTTCGCCCAAACCGCAAAGCCATCGCGATCCCAATACAATATCTTGACCCGATCTTTTCGCCGGCTCCAGAAAACGTACAAGTGGCCGCCCAGTGGGTCCAGTTCCATTTGGTTCCGAACCAGCGACGCCAAACTATCAAAGCTCTTGCGCATGTCGCATGCCGTCAGGCAAAGATAGACCCGCACACTGGCCGGCAGGTGAATCACACACGTTGCCGCAACAGCCCAAGCACAGTCCGCAGCGTCGCTTCGTCTGCGCCCGTCGGTATCTCCAGACGCTCGCCGCCGGCCAGCACCAGTTGTAGCGGTTGCAGCGCGGGTGCGCTTGGCGCCGCACTGTTCGTCGCCACTAATGCGAATCGCGCAGGCTGATCTTCCGCTACTACGCGTTTCCGCCAGGAATAAAACAATGCCTCGCCAATTCCGTGCTTCTCGCAAAACGCCTTCACTGTGAGCCCGCTTTGCTTTTGCTCCGCAATCACTTGCTGCCAATCTTCCCGTCTACGTGCAGGTCCTTCGTTGCTCATCCATCCAATATCCAGCTTCTCGCACCATTCCGCCATTGGGGTTTACAAGCCGCTTACGATAGGTTGCGTGAGGTCTTCGCGCCGATCAGGGACAGCGGCTTGTCTCGAATCTTGGAGGAACCCCAAAGCGGATCCGATCTGAGGGGCATTGCCGCCTATCTCGCGGCCGGGTTCAACGTGCTTGATCCCTCTGAGCAACGCTACTTTGTGCGGCGGTTAGAGCGGTACATTCCGGGTGTCGAGTGGGGCTACGTTCTAAAGCCTCAGATTTACGAGAACGCCCGTCTTACTAGGAAAATCAGGGGGTTTGGAGGCGATGGACCGGAGCTTGTTCCGGCCGTCGACGCCGATCAGTTCGTTCGCTTGTTGAGCAACGTAAGCTCGGCATTCAATCACCGGCATCTTCTTGAGCTTGATGGCGGAGCAGCTGTGGAACTTGAGGAGATGTCTCAGGATGCAGAAAAGCGCCGCATAATGTTCTGGTGTTTACGCATCTTCGTGGAGCTTCGTACGCGCATGATGACGTTGGCTCCTC
>DASXJO010000942.1:0-6089 GCA_036497385.1 Candidatus Angelobacter sp.
TTCTCGTCACTGCGCCATACTTGCCCTGCTTGCACCGCTTTGACCATGAATCCCAGAGTAATAAGTGAGGCTCACATAGGTCAATGGCTGCGAACCACAATCAGCAATCAGCATTCAGCACCCTTGCCCTTGCTTTCTCCGTGCCTCCGTGTCTCCGTGGTAGGTTTTGTTCTCCCGATTCGGGCGACTTCTTCATTCCGGCAATTTACCGCTGAACAACTCTTCTAACCCCGCAGCCGGGCAGCGCACGCCCACATAAAACGTGCCGAACAAGGCGTACACGGCGCTGACCTCATCAAAGCGCATTTCGTAGATTAGTTTCTTGAAGATCAAAGGATCGTCGGCGAAAAGATCAACGCCCCACTCCCAGTCGTCAAAACCAATAGACCCGGTGATGATCTGCCTGACTGTCCCGGCATAGCGGCGGCCCACAAGCCCGTGCTCTTCCATCTGGCGCTGGCGCTCCTCAATGGGAAGGCTGTACCAGTTCTTGTCTTCGCCGCGACGGCGGTCCATGGGATAGAAGCAGATGTAGCGGTTGGGCGGAATCTGCGGAAACAAACGCGGACGCATGGCCTCGGTCTGGCGCTTGATCGTCTCCTCAATCACTTCATTCCACTCCGGCGAATGGGGCACAGTTCCCTGCTCCCGCAAGGTGCGATACAGCTTGACTGAAGAGTCATATAAGCCAAGCTCCACCACGGACAGGTAGGACGTGGTCTGCTCCAGATAATCGCTCAGCCGCAAGCGTGAAATGGCGAGTTCAGCGGCCTTAAGCTGGTCAAACGAGTTGCGGAAATGAACCACCAGCAGATCGCCTTTGTGCCCCAGCAGGGAAAACACGGCGGTCTGGCCGGCAACATCGTTTTCCATCTTCAGCAGCGCGGCGGAAGCTTCAGCGGCGATCTCATGCTGCTGCGCAGGGCTGAGCTTGCGCCATTCCGCCCAGCGGAAGCGAAACATCTGGTGCAGAACGCTTGAACCTTCAAGGGTCAGCGGTACCGCATGCAGGTCACTGCCCGGGATTTTCATCTCTGCCTTTGGGGTGGTTGCCATCTTTTCTTTTGCCCTCTTCCCTATGCCTATTGTGATTGTAAGCCCGCTGCTTTAGATTTTGTGTGATGCCCGTCGCAAAAACATCCACCGAAAAATCGTCAGCCGCTAGGAACAAGCCAAAGCCGCCCGCCACAACGGCCAAGATTGCAAAGCCCCAACTCGCGCAGACCACAGCTGCGAAAACCAAGGTCTCAAAATCCAAAGGGGCCAAAGCCAGCTATGATCCGCTCGCCCCGGAACGCGTAAAAGACATTCTAAATCGCCTAGACGAGCGCTATCCCAAAGTCCGCTGCGCTCTGCACCACAACAACGCATGGGAGCTGCTGGTGGCCACGATCCTCTCCGCCCAGTGTACTGATGTCCGCGTCAATATGGTTACGCCCGTATTGTTCCAGAAATATCCCACGCCCCATGCTTTTGCCGCGCTCAAACCGGAGCAGCTTGAGCCCGATATTCGCTCCACCGGCTTTTTCCGCAACAAATCCAAATCAATTGTGGGGGCAGCCAAAGGCGTTATAGAAGAGTTTGGCGGCCAGGTACCGGACGACATGGACAAACTGCTTTCCCTTCCCGGCGTGGCCCGCAAGACAGCCAACGTTGTGCTGGGATCATGGTTTGGAAAAGCTGTAGGCGTAGTGGTTGATACTCACGTGCACCGCATCTCTCGACGGCTGGAGCTGACAAAAGCCGACGACCCGAAAAACATCGAGCAGGATCTGATGAAAGTGATCCCACAATCGAAGTGGATCGAATACTCGCACCAGATCATCCATCATGGGCGCGCGCTGTGCATTGCCAGACGGCCAAAGTGCGCCGAATGCCCACTGGAAAACACCTGCCACGCCGCAGACAAAACGTGGTCGACCGTGGAGATACATAAGTCGGCGCAGCCGTAGGCAAACCTGCCACGGAGACACGGAGAAAGGCCAGTAATAGATTTTTGGGAAATTTCAAAAAGGCCACTGAATCCAGCGCCGCAGGCGCGAAATTATTGAGCCCAGCGCGTGAGCGCTGGGTAAGCAACCAAGAAAATAGAAGCCCTGGAGGGGCGATACAAAGCAATGAGTCGCGCACGGGTGATTGCAATGCTCGCGTTTACTTGGATTGCTGCGACGCTTCTGATTGCGCAACCAGCCGTCATCACCGATCCCGCGCAGATCGCCTCCAAACAAAAATTCGATATCCAGCCTCTCACTATCGACAAGCTTTACATGACGCGCGCCATCGCCTATGCGTCATGGTCGCCGGACGACAAGCAGATCGCATTCGTAACAACCATAAGCGGACGTTACAACATCTGGCTGGTTCCATCCCAGAGCGGCTGGCCCACGCAACTCACGGTTAGCAATCAACGCCAGATCAATATTTCGTGGTCGCCCAAAGGCCGCTGGATCGCCTACAACTCTGATTATGACGGCAATGAGCAGTGGGACCTGTTCCTGGTTTCAAGCAGCAACGGACAAGTCGTGAACCTCACCAACACCCCTGAAGTTTCCGAAGAAGGAGCAGCGTGGTCGCCCGACGGTGAAAAGCTGGCCTACAGCATAAAGCCAAAACAGTCGCCCAACTATGAACTTGATGTGATGGAAGTTCTCACCAAGAAAGTCATCCACCTGACCAGCAACACGCCGGCACAATTGAGTAATGTTGATCCCATCTGGTCCAAGGACGGCAAGTGGGTGGTTTACACGCAAGAGACTGCCACAGGAAAAGATGCGAATGTTTTCATTGTGAGCGCCACGGGCGGACGTGCGACAAATTTGACCTCTCACCAGGGCGAACAAAGATTTGCCGCCAGTGACATTTCGCCCGATGGCAAGACCATCCTCATCACCTCTAACTCGGTCAATGGCCATCGCAATGCCGGACTGCTGGACGTTGCGACGAAAAAGATTACTTGGCTGACTAGCGACAAGGGAGAAACCAATTCCGGAAAGTTTTCACCCGACGGAAAGCGCCTTACATGGACAGCGAACATTGAGGGCAGCCAGGATATTTACGCTTACGATCTCGCCTCGAAACAGGCCCATGTTTTACCGATCGCCAAAGGGATCAATTGGCTTCTGGGCGCTGAAACCACTTTCAGCCATGACAGTACACGGCTCATGTATATCCATGAAGGGCCAAACGCTCCCAATGATCTGTGGTCGTATGATTTTGCCGCTGCGAAGCCGCAACAGATCACCAACTCGCTGGTCGGCGGCATCCGCAGTGAAGACATGGTTGAGCCCTACCTGATCCACTATCCCAGCAAGGATGGCAAGTGGCAGATCTCCGCTTTTGTTTATGTGCCGTACAACGCGGAGAAAAATGGCAAGAATGCCGCAGTCGTTTGGATTCACGGCGGCCCTGATGCACAAAGTGACAACTCATTCAACCGAGGCATTCAATATCTGGTGAATCAGGGCTATTTCGTGATCGCGCCCAATTACCGCGGCTCTGCCGGTTACGGCAAAGAGTTTGAAGACGCCAATCGCTTTGATATGGGTGGCGGCGACCTTGAAGACGTGATCTCCGCCGCTGAGTGGATCAAGAAAACAGGATTTATCGATCCCAAAAAAGTTGCGGTGATGGGCGGCAGCTATGGCGGGTATCTCACCATGATGGCCGTAACCAAGGCGCCGGATCTATGGGCCGCCGGCGTGGCGATTGTTCCTTTCGTCAACTGGTTTACTGAAATAGAAAATGAAGATCCTCTTCTGCGCCAATATGACATGGCGACGATGGGTGATCCTATGAAAGACAAGGCGCGTTTTCAGGACCGATCACCGATTAATTTTGTCGGCCAGATCAAAGCGCCGTTGCTGCTGCTGGCTGGGGGCAATGATCCGCGCTGTCCTAAGACAGAAGCCGAGCAGGTGGCCAGCGCCATTAAAAAGCGCAATGGCATTGCGGAGCTGAAGATTTATGAAAACGAAGGCCACGGCTTTGCCAAAGTTGAAAATCAGATAGATGCTTACACGCGCGTTGCCGATTTTTTGAAGAAGTACGCTGAACCGGCAAAGTGTGGTTGTAACCTTGAATGATGTCGCTGCGCTCCACCCCGCCGATGAGCATCCGCCACTCCAGAGCATTCTGCGCCTGAGTCGCGGGGCTCAGCGCGCAAGCCGGCTTCGCCCGCATTCCAAATTCCTTTGCGACCTTAGCGGCCTTTGCGGTGAGACGTTACTCGTCCCGGTGGGTAGTCAGAACATGCTTGGCGATCGCCAGGGCGAGACCTTCCATTGTGTATTCCAGGGCTTCAATGTTCGGCTTGAATCCGGCTTGGCGCAGCGTATCGCTGGTGACCGGGCCGATAGACGCAAGCCAGATTTCGCGGAGTCCGTGCCAATGGTCTTTTTCCAGCAGTGCCAGAAAATTTGTTGCCGTGGACGAACTGGTAAACGTGACGATGTCCGGACGGGATGTGTCATTTGAAAAAAGGCGGTTCAGTTTCGCCTTGGCTCCCTTTGGGACGTGTGTCTCATAAGCTTCAGCTACATCCACTTTTGCGCCACTCTTGCGTAACTCAGTGGGCAGAACGTCGCGGGCAACCTTTGCCCGGACCAGCAGTACGCGTTTCCCTTTCGCCTTGCCCTTGAGCGCTTCGACCACCGCTTCTGCAACATATCTTTCGGGCGTCACGGCAACTTTGAGACCATTCTTTTCGATTTCCCGCTGCGTCGCCGGCCCAATAGCGGCCACCTGTAAATGTGCCAGCTTCTCCGGCGCAATTCGCAGCTTTTTCAGCCGCGCAAATAATGCTTCTACGCCGTTTACGCTGGTTAGGATCAACCAATCGTACTTGGCGATGTTTTTCAGCCCCGCATCAAGCGCCTTGTAGCTTATCGGCGGTTTGATTTCGATGGTGGGAATTTCAATTACTTCCGCGCCCATCTCGCGCAAAGGTGCCGCCAGTCCGCCGGACTGCTTGCTGGCGCGCGTGGTCAGGACTCGCCAACCGCTCAGCGGTTCTTCGGCCTTCACATTCGCGGCTGCTGTCGTGGGACTCACAGCCGATTTCTTTGTGCCCGTAGCTGATTTGTTTGGACTCATGGTTGCTTCGGCACTTCAACTTCCTGCGCGTACACATCGTCCAGAATCTTATCGCCCCCGCGCCACAGCAGCGTCTGTGCTGTTTCACGGCCCAGTTTCACGCCGTCAGTGCCGTCCGCCTGCTCGCGTAGAATCTGGCTTCCGTCGGGACGACCTACCATAGCACGTAAAAAGAGACGGCCTTCCCGCTTCTCAGCATACGCTCCTATGGGCACTTGGCAACCTCCGCCTAGCGATCCCAGCAGTGCGCGCTCACAGTCTATGGCCGCGTGGGTATCAGCGTGATTCAGAAAAGCCAGCAGCGTTTTGGTCTGCTGATCGCCGCGCCGAATCTCAATCGCCAGTGCACCCTGCCCCACCGCGGGACACATCACGTCGGCGGAAATGCGCGAACGCACATGCGTTTCCAGTCCTAGACGGAGGACGCCCGCGGCAGCGAGAATGATCGCATCATACTCTCCGGACTCAAGTTTCCTGAGCCGTGTATCCACGTTGCCGCGCAGTGGAAAAACTTCAAGGTCAGGCCGCATGGCCTTCAACTGGCACTGCCTGCGCAAACTGCTGGTTCCAACTTTCGCGCGCTGCGGCAGCTCTTCCAAACTGGAAAACTTTACGGAAATAAAAGCATCGCGCGGGTCTTCGCGCTTCATGATCGCAGCCAGCTCAAACTCCTGCGCCAGATCCGTCGGGACATCTTTCAAGCTGTGCACGGCAAGGTCAACGCGCTTTTCATGCAGCGCATCTTCAATTTCCTTGGTAAACATCCCCTTGGTGCCGACTTTAGCCAGCGCGACGCTGGTGATCTTGTCGCCCGTGGTCTTGATGACCTCAATCTCCACGGTGTGCCCTTTGACGCGCAGCAGGGCCGCCACATGGTTCGCCTGCCACAATGCCAACTGTGAGCCCCTGGAGCCTATTCGAAGTTTGGCCATTTACTCTTTCGGTTTTCCGGTATTCAAATTGAACAGCCGCCTGATCATCTCATGGATGGTAGCAGC
>DASXJO010000943.1:0-15933 GCA_036497385.1 Candidatus Angelobacter sp.
GGGCATAGTGTCCCGATTGGCAAGCCCATTGCCAATACACAGATCTATGTGCTGGATGCTCTCCTCCAGCCAGTGCCCCTCGGAGTAGCTGGAGACCTTTATATCGGCGGAGTGGGAGTGACAAGAGGTTATCTGGAAAAACCGGCATTGACCGCGGAAAGATTCATCCCGGATCCGTTCAGCAAAACAGCGGGATCGCGATTGTACCGCACCGGAGACTTGGCGAGTTGGCGGACTGATGGAAACCTCGACTATCAGGGGCGTGCTGACTTCCAGGTGAAGATACGCGGGTTCCGCATTGAGTTGGGAGAGATTGAAGCACGGCTCGCTGAACATCCTGAAGTGAGAGAAGCAGTGGTGGTAGATCGGGAAGAAGCTGGCGGAACAAAACGGCTCATTGGTTATGTGGTGGCAAACGGCGCTACGGAATTAACCAGCAATGAACTGAGAAATCATCTGAAGCAGCGCATGCCGGAATACATGGTGCCTTCAGCTTTTGTGAAGCTGGAACGCCTGCCGCTTACGCCAAACGGTAAACTCGATCGCAAGGAGCTGCCCCTTCCCGATGATTTGGCAATGCAATCCGGAACCCGGTTCGTTGCGCCCAGGACCGAGCTGGAAAAGCAGTTGGCGGAAGTATGGGAAGAACTGCTCGGGAAACGTCCCGTGGGCGTAACCGCAAACTTCTTTGAACTCGGCGGACATTCCATTCAGGCGGTACGCCTCATTGCCCGCATTGAGCGGCAGTTCGGCAAGCGCATCCCGGTGGCTGCCTTGTTCCAGAACGCCACAGTTGAAGGTCTTGCCAAGGTTCTTGCGGCAACAGATTCCTCAACTTGGTCACCGCTGGTGGCCATCCAGCCCAACGGCAGCCAAGCGCCTTTATTCTTTGTGCATACAGTTGGCGGGCAGGTTTACTCCTATATGGAGCTCAGCCGTCACCTGGGCCAGGACCAGCCTTTCTATGGACTGCAGTCCCGCCATGGAATCCAGGGCATGTCCCAGCACAACCGGCTTGAGGAAATGGCCGCAGAGTACGTGGCTGCAATTCGAGGATTTCAGCCGGTTGGACCGTACCGGCTGGGAGGTTGGTCCATGGGTGGCGTCGTGGCCTTTGAGATGGCAAGGCAGATGCGCGAGCAAGGGCAGGAAGTTTCTCTCCTTGCGCTCCTTGACTCTCATGCACCCTCCATATCTCAGGCCGAGATAACATCTCAGGAGGCAAGAGCGACAGAGGATCTGGCCGGTTTTGCGCTACATCTGGGATTTACTTATCAGCAGCTTGTGGCTGCCGGCAATAGGATTTTCGGCCGTGCGGCAGAGGAGCGCCTGGCATGTTTGCTCTCAGAAGGGAAGTCCATTGGCCTGCTCACCAGCGAGATGACTATGGAAGACCTCGGCGCCATGCTTGATGTTTTCAAGCTCAATTCCAGACTCATGGAGCAATATCAGGGTGGCTCGTATGACGGCATTGTGACTCTATTCCGCGTTGAATCGGACCCAGGGAGTAATCACGCAAAAACCGATTCTGCTCCGCAGGACCCACAGAGGGGATGGAACAGACTGGCAGCAGGTGTAAAGGTGGTCGCCGCTCCTGGAGACCATTTCACGATGATTCAGGAACCTCACGTGAAAATACTCGCCAGGGAATTGTTGGCTTGCATTGCAGCCGCAGCTTTAACCAAATCTCTGACCGCTGCTTCCTGACCCTACAATGGTGAACCAATCTTGAAGGAGAATATTCCTATTCTGGTCCTCGATTTTCTTTTGCAATCCACCGCTGAATGTTCGGCTGCAAAAGCACCATTAGAAGCCAAAGAATGTCTTGCGGACTGCGCCATATGCGTCAGGGAAGGCTCAGATACCCCTCTCTTCTTTGTTCATGATGGAGCTGGCGAATTGGCTTATCTTCCCCTGCTTGCTTCTCATATTCATTCTGAAATTCCTATTTACGGTTTGCCTGCTCAATCGGCAGATGAAACTGCAAAACGGACCATGGAAGTAATGGCGATGCGCATGGTCCGCATGGTCCGCGCGGTGCAGCCAGTTGGACCATACCGGCTGGCCGGATGGTCGTTTGGCGGCGTGCTGGCTTATGAGATCGCTACGCAGCTTATCGGTGCGGATGAAAAGGTTGAGTTTATAGGATTGCTCGACTCTACTTATCTTGCTGGAATAAAGGATCCGGTCGGCCCCATTCCAAAGTTCAACGAAAAAGATCTCCTGGTATCAATGATGCAGCACCACCCCAAGCTGAACCAGAATGGGCAGGTTCAGAGCGCAGTTTCTGAATTGCAGTCGAGTTCAGCCACCATGGATTTCACTGCCATTGTACGAAGGTTGCAGGAATTGTCGCTCACTCCGGAAAACTGGAAACATCTGCCCCTGGCTCAGATTCAGCAGTCGCTAACGCGAGTCCACTCATGCATGGTGGCCAACTCGGGATATTCTGCGCAACGGATTGCTGTTCCCATCACTCTTTTTGTTTCCGATGACCATCCTTCCGTCCCTTTGCGGGGATGGAATGCCGCATTGCCTTCCGCTCGGATTTGCGTCAAACGGATACCAGGAACACACCTGTCAATGCTGTCTGTTCCCAATGTTGAAATAGTCGGGCAAGCTCTTACCCAGGCAATACGTGCTGTGCCCACATCTTCGAAAAATACAGCGGAAAAAGATTATGGGCCACTGGCAGTGCTGCAAACGGGGCAACGCACTATGTCGCCACTGTTCTGTGTGCCTGGAGCAGGAGCATCTGTTGGCAGCTTTGTGGAGCTGACTACCCATCTCAAATCGTGGCCGATGTATGGATTCGAGCCTCGTGGCCTGGACGGCACGATGCTCCCCCACTCAACTGTTCCAGCAGCCGCACAGAGCTACCTGCGTGCGCTCCATGGAGTCTACCCCAATGGGCCAGTCCAGTTGTTTGGGCATTCTTTTGGTGGTTGGGTGGTATTTGAAATGGCCAATCGTTTGATTGAAGCGGGACGTGATGTTTCCCTCCTGACCATTCTTGATAGCTGGGTGCCGGAAGATGATGCTATCACCCGGGAATACAACCATATTGAAGCAATCATGGATTGGATTGATATCTTTGAGATGCTCCTGGAACGGTCTTTCGGTATAAGTGACAAGGACCTGGAATCACGCAATGAAAAAGCACGGATGGAACTCCTGCACAGCCGGCTGGTCAATACAGGTTTGATGCCCAGGCGCTCAAAACCGGAAGAGCTGTACGGCTCGGTACATACATTCGCCATGTCGTTGCGCACGCATTACAAACCGGACAAACAATACATGGGACCGGTTCAACTGGTACTTGTGGACGATTCAAGATTAGACCACGCCGCCAATCGGCAGCGGCACGAGCTGGCGGTTCAGGGATGGAAACGATGGGCGCCCAATCTCATCTACCTCAAGGCCCCCGGCAATCACATGACGACACTCAAGTCTCCGCATGTGCTCGAGCTGGCGGGATTCATCAGCAATCCGGGACGTGCAAACGCGGTGCAGGGAACTTAAGATTATTGTATTCTTCGCGCGTAAACCATCGTTGTGAGCATTCCTTCCTCCGGTTCATACGCGACGGAAAATCTCCGCTTCTCGAAGATGCTCAGGACCTCCGGCATGGGATCGTCGAGCCGCGTGTGGACTTCAATGACTGCCTGCTGAATCATTGGCCAGTGCTCATCCCGTATGCCTGAAAGAACGGCGCGTTCTCTGCATTCCACGTCAAGTTTAAGGAGATTGATGATGGAAATGCCCTTTTCATCAATATAGTCGCTGATAGATCGGACTTGCGATGTAACAACCTGGCCCTTGAGACTCTCGCTCAAATGAAGATTCAAAAGTTCTTCCCCCAGCGGACCTTTATAGGACCGGGACTTTTGCGGGTCGGCCAACATTGTTTCCCGCACCCGTTCCTTCATTTGAACGATCATTTGTTCATCGTAGTAGCCGGAAGCGGTGGTAGCTCCCGGCATATATGTAAACAATTCCTGCGTGCTGTGGGAACCCAGACCGCTGTTGTTTACCACGGTTTTCCCGCGAGAGGACAGGTTGGCTTTGAGGACCTCAAATGTCTTCGGGGCTGGTTCAAAAGCATGGATCGAAGCTGTTGGACAGTTCTCCAGAACAAAAAGGCTAAACATGCCGATATTGGCGCCTCCATCAATCACCACCGAGTTTTCAGGAAGCGTGATGCCGTGCTGGAGGTAACATTTAAGTACAAAAATATCCTGATAAAGATTGATAGTCTCAAGTGCATTTGTGTGTTTTACAGCCAGCCCATTTGGGAGTACATGCGATTTCATAATGATGATTCCAATATCCCTGATCTCTGCATCAAATTGATACAACCGCCTGAGCCGACATTGAGTGATTTCCCGGCTTATGAGAAGAGCAATAAAACTCCTTCGGATCTGTGTCCTATAGCCGCAAGGTATGAAAATACCGCACCAAAAATGTCCGCTTGGATTGTGGGATTTTACCAGAAGAAGCTTTTAAAACTAATTGAATTTGGGTCGCTATCCGCCCCCGTGCGTCAAGAAACTTTCAGCAGCCAACCAAGGCAAGCTGCAAAAGAGATCCCAATCTTGTCAAAGCTTGGATTCGTGATGTTGTGCCTGTGCACTAAACCATGGCTGAAAGTGACAATAGACGAGAGATCTAATTCGCATCAACTCCGGATTCTATTGTGAAGCCATGGAAAGAAGCTGAAAAGATGAGGTCGCGACAGCCCATGCGGATGCATTTCGCAACTGCTCTATCTTTCATCGCGTACCGGAACCTGCTGGCAGCCAACACTCTGCTTCCCGCCTCACAAGCCGAATTGGCGACGAGGGTATCAGCATATGGCTGTTAATCTTCCGAGGAAGCGGTGATGCTGTTAGAACTTTGCCTTTGCAAGCGCCATCATAGCAGCAACCCCTACGGTAGCTATAGCTATCCAGCTGCTCGACGATTCGAACAAACCTTCATGATCTTGCTCGTGCTCTTCGCAAAGATCGAAAGCAGCCTCTGTCGCTTCTTCGACGCTCTTAAAACGTCCAGATGCGATAGCCTGGCGAACGAATGCTTCCTGCTCGGGAGTTAAATTTATTTGCATGGGGTGGAGCTTACCAGCAATTATTGGTAAGTGTCAATGCTACTGAGTACAGTTGCTTGGCGCGAAAGCTGTGATATATCTAAGTGCCTCGAGTGGTTTGCTTCAGGTGAGACAATGGATGTGTTTCCCAAAATAGGAATATATTTTTAAGCACAACCATATGGCGAAGGAGCTATTGTCCGGCCTGGGGCAACCGAATTATTTTTGGAGAGAACGCATCATTGGCACGGCTTGAGCCAGCACGTGCAGTGCAAGCTTTGTATAAGGAGATGAAGGAGAAAGATGGCCACGTTCAAATTGACCTATGCTTCCATGTTCAACCCTCCGGAGGAAATGCACGCGCAATTTGATGCCGCAGTGAAACGGGTGAAAGCAAACCTCGGCAAGCCACACGGGATGATCATAAACAACAAGGACCATTTCAGTCCGTCAACCTATGAGAACACCTCACCAATCAATAAAGGGTGGCTACTGGGGCGCTTGCAGGAAGGCACTGCGTCAGACGCCATGATGGCCCTCAACGCGGCCAAGTCCGCGTGGCCGCAATGGAGCGCTCTCCACTGGAAAAAAAGAGTAGCGTTGGTACACAAAGTCGCAGACCTGATTGAAGAGCGCCTCTATGACCTGGCCGTGGCCACTGTGCTTAACGTGGGAAAAACACGGTTGGAATCGCTCGGGGACATTCAAGAGGGAGCGGATTTGCTACGAAGCGCTTGTGATGCCATGGAAAAAAACAATGGCTATGCAGTGCAAATGGGTAGCGAACCATTGCCCGGACATACGGTGTTGAACATGAGCGTAATGAAACCGTATGGAGTCTGGCTGATCATTAGCCCCTTCAATTTTCCTGCCTCGTTGACGTGCGGGCCTGCGGGCGCTGCCCTGGTGAGCGGCAACACGGTAGTTGCCAAGCCTTCTGTAGAGACATCATGGATCGCGCGATTCTTGGCGGAATGCTTTCGCGACGCCGGCCTTCCTGATGGCGTATTCAATTACGTGACCGGCCAGAATGAGCCGTTTGGAGAAGCGCTGGTCGACAGTCCGGAGTGGGATGGGATCACGTTCACGGGATCATATCGTGTGGGCATGAAGATCTACCGGCAGGCGGCGAACTTCAAGTACCCCAGGCCAGTGATTTTGGAAATGGGCGGCAAGAATGCAGTGGTTGTTTCGCGCAATGCGGACTTAGGCCGCGCGGCATGGGGCATTGTGCGCTCCGGTTTTGGAGCTCAGGGACAAAAGTGTTCCGCGTCATCGCGCGTTTACGCGGAAAGTTCAGTGTACGAGCCATTGGTGGAGCGCGTTACAGAAATTGCCAAGTCATTGAAAGTTGGAAATCCCCTCGAACGCGATGTCTACCTCGGTCCTGTAGTGCGCGAGACTGCCTATCGCAGCTTTTCCGAGTATTGTGCCGAGTTGTCCCAGGCCGGCAAGTTTACAACTGGAGGCCATACGGTGACGGATGGGACACTGGTCGAAGGTTTCTTTTGTGCACCCACAGTGTGCATCGACGTTCCACAGGAACATCGTCTATGGAAGCATGAGATGTTTGTTCCGCTGGTGATGATCGCGCCAGTGAAGACACTCGATGAAGCGTTTACACTGGCCAATGATGTTGACTACGGGCTGACGGGCGGATTCTTTGGGACACCGGAGGAGGCCGGCGAATACTTGAAAAGGATTCAAGTAGGTGTAGCTTACGTTAATCGCCCTCAAGGCGCGTCCTCTGGGGCGTGGCCTGGATACCAATCTTTTGGCGGGTGGAAGGCCTCTGGAGCTTCCGGCAAAGGCACCGGTGGACCTTACTATCTCCTCTCCTATATGCATGAGCAGAGTCAGACGATTGTCACGTGAAAACTGCTCGGGTGAAGCAGGAGTGGAGGCCTCCCGCGACTATACTAATCTCGAACCGTGCTGCGGCCAGTGCAAGTCGCTACAGGCGGCTTGCGCTGCATTAAAAGATGCCTTATGGTGCTTCGAATACATTGAATCGCATCAGTTCCTCTTGATTCCCACAGAGGGATCGATCAATGCCTTACGCGCGTCGCCCATGGCCACACTTGCCAAAGCTGAATCAGCTTCGTGTAGACCGTATCGTTTCACGGGAATTGCCGACCAGCGGTCGGAAATCCGTGGATTTGACATCAGTTGCACAGCCCGGTAGGCATGGGAAAAATCAGACCCCCAGCATCCGCGCAAATCGAGATGCTTCATATTTAGATCAAGATGAGGATTGAAAGAGACGTCGCCAACATTTGTATATTGTCCAACAATCACCACCCGTCCCGCGTCCCGCGTGCACCGCATGGCAGAAACCACGGCCCTGGGATCACCTGTGGCTTCCAGGGTAATGTCGGCTCCCCTGCCACCGGTGAACTGACGGACCCATTCAATCTGTTCGATCTCGGTGCGGCCGGAGAAATCCAGGGTGGCATGCGCTCCCACAGCTTTTGCTGTTTGTAAGCGACTTTCGGGAGCACCGATGCATAAAACCTGGTGCGCGCCTTGCAGCAGCGCACAGATAATCATGGACAGTCCAACTGGGCCGCTGCCCAAAACCAGCACGCTATCGCCGAGGCCGATTTCCGCCCGCTCTACGGCATGTAATGCCGTCGGCAAAGAACAACCACCGGCCATAAACCGTTCTGCATCAATGCCCTCAAGACTGAGGCACCGCGTATTCGGTTTTAGATACAGAGATTGGGCCCAACCGCCTGAAGGTCCGTCAGCCAGCCCATAGGTAACTCCATAAACTTTGCGTTCTGGGCAGCGCGTCGCGGCTTTGGCAACCAGGCAATACCAGCAGCGGCCGCAGGTCCCGTGCACATCAAGGAAAGTTACAAAGTCTCCCTCACGGAAACGTTTTCCATTCACGTCAGTCAAGGTTCCGCGGATATTGGCAATCGTGCCTACGGATACATGGCCAGGGACGATAGGGTAAGGAACACCCGCCAAATGTCCCTGGTGGAGATGGGTATCTGTGCCGCAAACCTCGCTTAGGGCAATATTGAGCAACGCTGAGTTTGGTTCGAGATCCGGCGGCGGAAGCTCTCGAACTTCAATCGGCAACTTCGGGCCAAGCATAACAGCAGCAGCAATTTTTGCCATAGGTAACTAGACTTTGCCTCAAAGGCACTGGATTCTAAGGAAGTGCAGCTTGGGTTGAGTGGTCTAAAAATCGTTTTGATCCTATAACTTACCAGCAGAGATAGTGAATGTGCAAGATGCGAGCATCGGCATATAGATGGGTGCCGAGTCGTACCATTACATCCACAACTGAGATTTCCAGATTCAACATTAGATTTTTCTTGTCACTTTGTATCGAATGCCCCTAGAATGTCACCTTCTCTCATGCAAAAAAAACTTGGTTTTTATTCTTCCGGCTTCTTGCCTTCACGGCCATGACTTCTAGTGAGGCCGTCGAGACAATCCAGGGGCGCATTCCGGACGTATCTTAGTCGTGTTCGCGTGCATTGTTTGATTTGGAGGAAGAGAAATGAGTTCAGCTACTCAGGCTCGAAGCGCACTTTCTTGGGAGGATTCACTACAACTCCCCGCCACGCCGGCAACCCTGGAAATGTTGTTCGCCGGGCAAATTGCCGGTTTGTGCGTTCCCGATTTTCTTACGGCTGAAGAATGCGCGAACCTGAAGCAGCGGGCCGGACAATATGAGTTTGAGAACTACCTCAATGTCGTACCAAGGATCGAAAAGGTCGGCATCACCGTCTTCGAGTTTGACCAGATCGACAAGAAGGAATATTTTGCGGCAGTTGGGTCTGCCAATCAGCGAATCGCGCGTCTGACAGATGGCATCTGCTGTCCACTCCAACGAGTTCTCAATTGGCTTGCAGCGTTGTCGCCCAACCGGCGAGTTGGTGTGGCTCAAGAACCAGGTTTAGGCCCGTATTTCGCGGGTCTTTTTCGGCGCATTGAAAAAGGAACGCTCGTTCACGTGGATTTTGCGCCTACAGAGCAGCCCGGCTGGGCCGTGGCTCAGGTGTGCAGCCAGTTGACGTTCAACATCTACCTTGATGTGTCGCCCATTGATCCCGGCCTGGTGCATGTGTGGCAAAGACAGGTGAGGGCGGATGATGAATCCCTCAAGATTCCCGAATCCTATGGCTATTACCCTGAGGTTGTGAAGGACGTTCCCTTTGCAACAATCACGCCTCAACGGGGAATGTTGATGGTGATCAATACACGCAATTTTCATCAGGTGTGCACGGCAGGCGGCAGCCGGCTGGCGATTTCGTCCGCGGTCGGTCAGTTGCCGGACAAAAGCCTCGTGCTGTGGTCATGATTGAGGTCAGGTGACGCAGCGCGGTCTTACTTGTGATCAATAGACGCACTAAAAGCTTCAACGGGATTCGCTGCCGATGTGTCTTGTGGCTTTGAATTCATCCCCAAACGCGCATGCCTATCTTAAGAGTGAGAACCGCCGGCTGCTGCAGCCGCTTTTTTGGCTTGCATGTGGCCCGAATGTGAACTGCTGTCGCTCAAAGCAGCACTTGCCCTGACATGGAACTCGCGCAGTTCATCTGTAGTGACGGCCCGCTTGGTCGCTACCGCGTGTTGGCGTACCTGCTCCAACACATGCTTGATGCATTCTTCGTCGTCATGGGGAAGGCCCAGCGACTGCAATGCGTTCAATATGGCCGCCCTGCCTGAATGCCTTCCCAGTACCAACTGGCGCTCGCGCCCGAACATGCTTGGCGGGAGCGCCTCATAGGTCTGGGCATTCTTCAGCAGTCCATCTACATGGATGCCGGACTCGTGGCTGAATACCGCCTCGCCGACGATAGGCTTATTCGGTGGTATCGCTCGCCGAGATGCTCGCGCAACCAAGTCGGCCAAGGCCGGTAGCTTTTCAAATATGATATTCGTCTTGAAATTCGTTACTCTATGCAGGACCGCAGCTACTTCTTCTAGTGCTGCATTGCCGGCGCGCTCACCCAACCCCAGGACACAGACGCTGGCCCAGGTGGCGCCGCCCATTACAGCTGCCAGAGTGTTCGCTGTTGCTAAGCCGAGGTCATCATGACCGTGAAATTCCAGGGCCATGTTGGTATCTCGGCGCAGGCGTTGGAAGATTGTGCAGGTGCGGAATGGATCGAGAAAGCCTACTGTGTCCGCAAACCGAAAGCGATGCACACCCGCTTTCTCCGCCTCTCCAATGACCTCGCAGATGAAGTCCAGATCGCCCCGGCTTGAATCCTCACCGCCCATCGCAACTTGCAGCCCGTGATCAAGCGCATAAGGAACGATCTCGCGAATGCGGGATTTGACAAGGCTCCGCTCGCCTCGCAACTTAGCCTTGATCATTAGGTCAGAAACGGGGACCGAAAGGCTAACGCGTTTTAGCCCTGTGCGCACAGCAGCATCCACATCCAACCGAGTCATGCGGCCCCAGCACATCGCGGTGGCGTGGCTGAGGGCTTGCCCAACCTGGGCGATCGCAGCCACTTCCTCGTCCCCCATGGCTGGAATACCGACTTCTATCTCGTCCACACCTGCTTGTTCCAAGGCCAGCGCAATTGCGACTTTTTCATCCAGGTTGAATGCTATCCCGGGTGTTTGCTCCCCGTCACGCAGAGTAGAGTCAGTAATAACTATTGAAGGAGCTTCGAGTTCCATTTTGGGAATACTCCATTAGGTATTTTGTTGTTTGTATGAAGAATATTATCGAGTCCAGCCTTAAACTCATGAGGATATAAAACAAAAACACTAAAAGGCAGAGCCAATAAACCGCAAGTGCGCTTCTCCTTACAGAGCAGAGATCGTAACCCATAAGCTATAAGTTTCAAAATCATCTTTTTTCTGACCTGCCGAATTCAATGGTACTTAATCCCAAAACAACCAAGATGTTAGTCAGATTGTGTGAACTCTGCCAGTGGCCAAAAATAATAGCCTGCTAACGAACGTTAACTGTTGACTTACAAACCATGCATAAGCTATTGTGCGGGCTTCCACCTATTTTTATTTTTAACACACTCACGCCGGGATAAAAGTTTCACACTATTAGCTCGGGGCAAGGAAATTGGGGATGTACACAATCGAGATCGAGAATGTACGTAAGGCCTACGATCATTTCGTCGCTGTTGATAATCTTAGCTTTAAGATAGAAAAAGGCACGGTCTTCGGGCTGCTCGGCCCCAACGGTGCAGGAAAAACCAGCACCATCCGCATGATGATTGGCATTACTATCCCGGATCAGGGCCAGATCCGGATGTTTGAGCAACCCTTGGAACGCAAAAGCTTGGATCGGGTTGGTTATCTTCCTGAAGAGCGCGGCTTGTATCGCAAGATGAAGGTGCTCGATCAGTTGATCTTCATGGCAGAACTGCACGGCATGGCTCCGGGTCTGGCAAGACAAAAAGCCATTGAGTGGTGCAAGCGGTTGGAAATCGCATCCAAACTGGACAACAAAGTTGAAGAGTTGTCCAAGGGCATGCAACAAAAGATCCAGTTCATTGCTGCACTATTGCACGAACCCGACTTCATCGTTATGGACGAGCCTTTCTTCGGACTGGATCCGATAAGTGCAACCATGCTCAAGGATGTTCTGCTCGATCTGAAAAAGCAAGGCAGGACGATCTTGTTTTCAACGCACCGCATGGACCAGGTCGAAAAACTTTGCGATTCGCTTTGCCTCGTCAACCGGGGCAAAGCCGTGCTGCAAGGTACCCTGAAGGAAGTAAAGGCAGGGTACAACAAGAGAAATGTTCAGATTTCGTACGAAGGCGGAGACGCTTTTCTCGAGCACAATCCTCTGGTCAGCAAATTCAATAATTACGGCAAATATGTTGAGGTCCAGCTTGCACCGGGTGCGAATGCGCAGGATCTTCTGCGAATGGCGACTGAGCATTCATGCGTCAGCAGGTTTGAAGTAATGGAGCCTTCCCTGGAAGATATTTTCCTTACGGTCGTTGGAAAGGACAATATGGGGACCGTGCAGGCCAACAGCATGCAGATGGCGGAGAAAAAATAATGCAGAAGTTCTTCATAATTGCCCGGCGCGAATATCTGGAGCGGGTCAGGACAAAGTCATTCCTCGTGGTGACGATTCTATTCCCGGTTGTGATGTTCGGGGTCTTGGTTGGTCCTAATCTCCTGATGATGCGTGGATCTGGTGAAACAAAGCACTATGTAGTCATGGTCTCGAATGCCCACACGGGTGAGGCGCTTCGTGATGAGTTGAAAAGAACTGCAGAGAGTCCAGACGAAACGAACGTCATAAAAGGTGCTCCCAATGCGCTGCCAAGCGTCAATCTGGTAGTGGACGTCGACACTGATACTTCTGATGCTCACCGGGCCGCACTTATCGAACAGGTAAAACAAAAACAACTCGACGGCGTGATTTTCAGCACCGATCACGATCTGGCTGCGCGGAAAGTTATTTTCTACACAGGCAATCTTTCGGCAATCAAGAGCCAATCGCTGGTCAGAAAGGGTATTGCTGATGGGGTTCGCCGTGACCTTTTAACGAGCAAAGGCTTGACTCCGCCCGAAATTGACAACGTCATTAAATCAGTTGCCCTGGAGACCCAGGGACCGAGCGGTAGCAATCCTGCAATCGTGTTGTTCACTGTCATGAGCCTTATTATGACGATGTTCGCTGCAGTGCTCACCCATGGCCTTAGCATCATGCGTGCCATCCTGGAAGAAAAGACTTCGCGCGTAATGGAGGTCATGGTAGCCAGTGCCCGTCCTATCGAGATGATGACTGGAAAGATCCTCGGCGTAGGCGCTGTAGGACTTACTCAGATCGGTATCTGGGGCATCACCGGAGTCCTCCTTGGTTCATTTAGTGCCGTAGGCGGAGGCATTGACCTAAAGGAAATCATTTCAGCGAAACTGATGCTGGCGTTCGGTTTATTTTTCCTGCTCGGATACGCGATGTACGGCACTCTTTGCGCTGCTATTGGCGCCATAGTCAATTCCGAGCAGGAGGCGCAGCAGCTGCAGTTGCCTGTAATGCTGCCGCTGATCGCTTCTGCTTTGATCATGGTAAGCATCCTTCAGACGCCCAATAGCACAGTTGCGGTGTGGGCATCCATATTTCCATTGACTGCCCCATTAAACATGTTTTTACGGATTGCTGTTCAAACACCTCCGATGTGGCAGATCCTACTTTCCATTGGATTGATGATTGCCACCACGGTTGCTCTGGCGCAGTTGTGCGCGCGCATTTATCGCGTGGGCATTCTCATGTACGGCAAACGTCCCACGCTGCCCGAAATTGTGAAATGGATTAAATACGCTTAATCGAAAGACTGCATTAAAAAGTGGCACAAAGAAATGTCTGCCTAACAAGGAACTTCTAAAGAGTTCCGGCTGAAATTGGTGTCTGTCCAGCATTTTGCCCGCCGTGTTATTTCGTGGAAAGAGATCGACAGAATCGTGCAAATAATTACAAACGTGCTCAAAGCAGCACGACTACGGGGAGTGGAGTGACGCGTCCCCGGTCTGTCTTTCTTTTTACCATTGCCATGCCAAATCTCGGCCCGAGGTTTGAACAATGAGGATTATCGTCGAACTTATTTTGATCGTGGCGTGTGCGCGGGCAGCTGGCGTGTTGTTTAAGCGAATTGGCCAGCCGCAAGTCTGCGGCGAAATTGCTGCGGGATTAATCCTGGGCCCATCATTTTTTGGGGCATTGTTGCCCCATGCCCAACGGCTTCTATTTGATCTATCCACAATCAGGCAGCTGAATGTTATCGGTGAAATTGGCCTTATTTTCATTATGTTCCTGATTGGCCTGGAGTTTGATTTCGGTCATCTTGCCGGTTCAACGGGCACGGCATTTGCCATCTCAGCCGCGGGCATTATTGTCCCATTTTCAATGGGAATCCCGCTGGGGCGGTGGATCTATTCTCAAATGGATCTTCATGTAAATACTCTCGGATTCACTCTATTTATCGCCATGGCTTTAAGCATTACCGCCATGCCAGTGCTGGGCCGCATCCTGATCGAATTCAATATGAACAGGAACAAGATCGGCGCATTAGCGATGACGGCCGCGGCCATGGATGATGCGGTTGGCTGGCTGCTTTTTGCCCTGATTTCTGCGGTGGCGGCAGCCCGGTTTCACCTCGGGCCAATATTATCGTCCGTTCTGGAAGTAGTGGTCTATGTTCTGGCGATGATATTTATCGTCCGTCCGTTGCTGGTGAAATGGGTACGGCGGGTCATGCGCGACTCTGATGGCGTACTTTCTGCCGGCGCATTGGCCCAGCTGATAATATTTTTTCTGGCGTCTGCCGCCATTACAAGTGCCATTGGGATCTTCTCTGTCTTTGGAGCATTCATGGTGGGAGCGATTCTTCATGACCAAAAGGCCTTTTGCGCAGCAGTAAATAGCCGAATGCGTGACTTTGTCACAGTCTTTTTTCTGCCGATCTTTTTTACTTTGACTGGCTTGCGTACTGACATCAGTTCAATGAGTGGCCGTTCTGCCTGGATAATAGGAATTATTGTGATCCTGATTGCGTGTTTGGGGAAATTTGGGGGATGTTGCCTCGCAGGTAAACTGAGCGGACTTACCTGGCGCGAGGCATTCTCTGTTGGCGCCATGATGAATACGCGCGGGTTGATGGAGTTGATCGTCCTGAATGTGGCATACGATCTCGGCATCATTCCCAAACCGGTATTCTTCATCTTTGTGATAATGGCGGTTGTTACGACCTATATGGCGGCTCCGGTACTGCGTTACCTCATCCGCGGAACAGAGATGCAAGCTGATTTTGAGATCTCTCCCTTTATGCAGGACCGCTCATCCAAGTTGCGTGAGCGGGCGATAGGCCGGGCTGCTTCAGCGAACTAGCCTTGGTCGGCCACAAGCAGCTGAAACCGGCGCGATTTAAGGAACAAGATAGATTTTTTGGAAAAACTAGTTGGTCTGTTCCAAAATGGAACGCAAAAATTTAGGGAAGTTGTCCATCTAAGATATGGAATCTTGTGTTGGAATAGATCGCATCCGGTGTAGGTAGGCCGGAATCAATGCCGAACTGCTCCGTGACAGCCTTACTTGCACTCCAGCTAGGCGGGTAGAAGAAATGGCTCCCCTGATCGCTGTATAAAGAACCGGTCATTTGATCGCCGAAGGCCGTGGGATAGAGCTCAATTTACATCGTTAAAAAACACTAACTAACTGTTGCGTAGCTTAATTAGAAAGTGCTATTCTCCTGCATCAAAATTCCTTTATTTTTTTTTTCTGGGAGTGAGACCTCTCCCTTGAACAATTAAATTTGTGTACTTGTAGGAGCGTACAGAGGGTGAATTACATGGCTGGCAGAGTTGAGGAAGTAACAGGAACGAGCATACCCGGTCAGAACGAAATGCTCTCACCGGAATTCGATGTCCAGCGTCATCAACTTCTTATTCAGTGGAACGACACGGCATCGGCTTTTCCTGACGGTCGCTGTATTCATGAGCTCTTTGCAGAGCAGGCCTCACAAACGCCCACAGCTGAGGCGGTGGCCCTGGGCGATCTGCGCCTTACTTATGCAGAGCTTGATAGCCGCGCCAATCAACTGGCGCATTATCTGCGGACTATCGGAGTAGGCCCTGAAGTTGTAGTTGGGTTGTGTGTTGAGCGCTCCCTTGAATTGATTGTCGGATTGATGGGAATTCTTAAAGCTGGAGGTGCCTATCTTCCGCTAGACAGAAATTATCCACAAGAGCGTATTGCTTACCTGGTGAAAGATGCTTGTGCGCCTTTTGTTTTGACCTCGGAAGCAACGGATGCTGTGCTCTCACCCTATGGCCTGCGGACCATCAAGCTGGATCTTAAAGCGCCGGAGATCACAAAACAACCCACGAATGCG
>DASXJO010000944.1:0-2670 GCA_036497385.1 Candidatus Angelobacter sp.
CGAGCACGCCATGTGCTCGATTTTGAACGGCATGTCTCTCAGTAAGGTTCGTGCCTTCGGATCCGGGTTCATGATCTTCAGCGATTATTCGCGCCCTCCCATGCGGCTTGCCGCGATCATGGAAATTCCGGTCATTTATGTCTTCACTCATGACTCTATAGGCGTGGGCGAAGACGGGCCCACGCATCAACCCATCGAGCAACTCGCTTCGCTTCGCGCAGTGCCGGGATTTATTACCTTGCGTCCCGCCGACGCCAATGAAGTCACCGAGGCATGGCGCGTGATCATGCAATTTAGGCATGAACCGGCTGCGCTGGTTCTTTCACGGCAAGCGTTGCCAACAATCGACCGCGGTAAATACGCCTCTGCGGCGGGTGTGGCAAAAGGCGCATACGTGCTGGCGGACTCTCCTGACGGAAAACCCGAGCTAATCCTGATGGCGACCGGGAGTGAAGTTTCTCTCTGCGTGTCAGCTTACGAGACCCTGAGCGCTGAAGGCCGCAAGGTGCGTGTGGTTAGCATGCCTTCATGGGAAATTTTCGAACATCAATCTCCGGAATATCGTGAGAGCGTGTTGCCGCAAGCCGTCACGGCACGCATTTCGGTTGAGCAAGCATCGACGTTCGGCTGGTCGCAATATGTCGGCCATGCAGGAAAAAGTCTGGGCATGAAATCATTTGGAGCGTCGGCTCCGCTCAAGGAATTGCAGAAACGATTCGGGTTCACTCCTGAAGCCGTAGTGGCCGCCGCCCGTGAGCTGTTGGGGAAAAGCGGCTCTTAGCTCTTGGCCTTTAGCCTTTTCGTGTCGTTCCTTTTGTTTGGCTAAAGGCTAAGGGCTAATGGCTAAGAGCAAAACAATGAAAATCACCATTGGTTCTGATCATGCCGGCTTTGCACTGAAAAAGGTGCTGATGGAGCACCTTCAGAACAGCGGCCATGAGTTGGTTGATGTCGGCACTCACAGCACCGCGCCGGTGGATTATCCTGATTATGCTGAAGCCGTTGCCCAGGGAGTGCTGCACGGCGGTACGGAACGCGGCATTCTTATCTGCGGCAGCGGAGTAGGCGCATCGGTGGCGGCAAACAAAATTCCCGGGATACGCGCCGGTCTGTGCCATGACTCATATTCCGCGCATCAAGGTGTAGAGCACGATAATCTAAATGTATTGGTGCTGGGCGCGCGTGTGGTGGCCGACGAGTTGGCAAAAGATTTGTGCACGATTTTTTTGAACGCCCGGTTTACCGGCGAAGGTCGCCACCAGCGCCGTCTGGCAAAGATACAAGGAATAGAACGGCGCTACCTGACTGACTCGGCCGTCGTCCATTCGGCTACCAAGGAGAAGATTTCATGAACCCGGTTACTACCCCAGAGAAACAAACGCAGAGCAGTACAAACACAAAAAATCCGCTCCTGGAATTACAGAACCAAGGCCAGTCCGTGTGGCTGGATTACATCCGGCGTGACCTGATCACCAGCGGTGAACTGAAGCGCCTGATTGATGAAGACGGACTGCGCGGTATCACCTCAAATCCTTCTATTTTCGAAAAAGCCATTGCCGGCAGCACCGATTATGCCGGCTTCCTCGATCAGCTTCGCGCAGAGGGCCTGAGCAGCGGAGACATGTATGAGCGCATCGCCGTCCGCGACATACAGGATTCAGCCGACCTTCTTTTCCCCGTGTACAAGGCCACCAATAGACACGATGGCTACGTGAGTCTGGAAGTCTCACCCACGCTGGCGCGTGATACTAAAGGGACCATCGATGAAGCACGACGCCTCTGGAAAACCGTGGCGCGGCCTAACATCATGATCAAAGTTCCTGGGACGCCTGAAGGCGTACCCGCGGTGCGTCAGTTAACCAGTGAAGGCATCAACGTTAACATTACGCTGCTCTTTGCCCAGGAAGCTTACATCAAAGTCGCGGACGCCTACATTGAAGGCTTGGAAGCGGCGCAGAAAGCCGGCATCGGCATTAGCGGAATAGCCAGCGTGGCCAGTTTCTTTGTCTCGCGCATTGATACCCTGGTCGATTCCATGATCGATGAGCGTTTAAAAACCGCCACTCCGCCGGCTCAAGACCAGGAGCTGCTGCGATCATTGCACGGCAAAGTGGCCATCGCCAATGCCAAGCAGGCGTACCGCAGTTACCAGCAGATGATTGCTACCCCCCGTTGGAAGGCACTTGCCGCGAAAGGCGCGCAGGTCCAGCGTCTGCTCTGGGCCAGCACCAGCACAAAAAATCCAAAATATCGTGACGTGCTGTATATAGAAGAGCTGATCGGGCCGGACACCGTCAACACCATCCCCCCGGCAACCATCGAAGCATTTCGCGATCACGGGGTCGTGCGTCGCACGCTCGATGCCGATTTGGAAGCTGCCGATGAGACTATGGCCAACCTGGAGAAGACCGGCATCTCCATGCAGAAGGTGACCAATCAACTTCTGGATGACGCCATTAAGCTTTTTGCCGACGCATTCCAAAAGCTGCTCTCAGTGGTGGAGCAAAAGAAAAGGAACCAGTGAGCACCAAAACGAGCATCCAGTTACCCCGCTGGGAGTTCTCCGCGCCGCTGACACAAGCAGTGCAAGCAACTCTGAATGATTGGCAGGCCGGCAACAAAATGGCCCGGCTTTGGCGCGGTGATCCTGCGCTTTGGACAGGTGAGGAT
>DASXJO010000945.1:0-2113 GCA_036497385.1 Candidatus Angelobacter sp.
TCGCAGCACGAACGTACGCAAATTGCCTTCTTTCTCAAACTCCTGCCGTCCCAGCGTTACTGGAAGCACGCCTGCTAATTCCCGCTCACGATACGCGGTTTCATAGCGGTGCTTGCGCGCATTCCAGGTAAATACCCGCGCCTGGCTAAAGTCGTAAGGCAGCCCTTCTTTTTCTGTGAACAGCACCAGGTACTCCGGAACCTTCTTGTCTCCATCCTGAACTTCGTCCAGCGGATACGCCGCCACAATTCGCTGTCCTTCAGAGTACTGCGCAATCTCTTCCGGCACTTGCAAGTAAAGCGCCCTGCCCAGCACCCATCCCACACGCCCTTGCGCGTCACGCACCAGCCACCAATCTTCACGGACTGCGGGGGGCGCGGCATTATCGCTCTTTACCTTCTCTTCATCGGGAGCGTCGTCCGCGTCTTTCTTGTCATCCTTCAGCTGCAGCGGCGGAGCATTGCGGTCCACTGGTTGGCGCTGCAGCATGTCCACTTTTTGTTTTTCGTTGAGCAGATAGAGATATGCGGTCTTTCTTCCCGGGAGAACATGCACCTTCACTTGCTCTTCCGTGGTCGCGGTGGCCTGGGCTGGCTTGGTCTTATATTCTTCCGCCAATTTTTGAAACTGCTCGAAGGTGGGCTGGTCGGCCAGGTAGCGCTCCTGCACCCAGCCTTCTTCTCCGCGTGGCGAGCGCACCCGAACAAAGCGTTTGCTCTGCATCCGCTCCAGGATCTGCACGCGCTCTCCATTATGTACTACGCCAGTCTTGTTATAGAAGGTGGCAACGTGGTCGCGAAGTCCTGCTTCGGTTACGGCCACGTAAGCGTATTCTCCGTGGTCGGAGACGCCGCCTTTGCCGCTGCATCCTGCCAGCAAAACTAGCCAGCCCACAGCCAGCAGTGCGGCCGCAAAATTGATTCGCTTTTGAATTCGGATCAGCCCTGTGATCAAAAATCGTCCCATCGCCTTTACCGACAAATATAGCAGCCATCCGCCATGCAAGACAGGCTCGCCACGGTACGCAAGCTTGCGTCATCGGCACTTATTTCTCCGGCGCTGCACCCTGCTGGGCAAAAATCAGGTAATGTCCCACCGGATCTTTAATTCCGAATTCCTTTGACTGGTAAAACGTCGTGCGCACCGCCATCACCATCTCCGCGCTTGCCGTGGCTTCCACTGCAGCATCCAAGTCAGCCACTTCGATATACAGAAAGCTCGGCCCTTTGCGGACAGCGACCCCAATTGCGGCATTATCTTTATCGACACTGGCAAAGCTCTGGTACATCAGTTCTATTCCGCTTTTCTCCAGCAACACGAACCCGGTCTTGTTTCCCTCCGGCACTTCTATGGTCTTCTGAAAACCCATTTTTTCGGTCCAGAATCGGATACAGGATTCAATTTCTTGAGCAAATAGGATCGGTGTAATTTTCTTTACTTCTGCAAGTTTCATGGTTATCTCCAAGTTTGAAGTTGCGAAACCCCGCAAGGGGCGCGAACGCACAAAGCTGTGACTGGGTTTAGAATTTCCTTGCATTCTGTTACTAGTCTAAATTAGACTACAGAAACGATATGCCATTGAACTCACAATGTCAACCCGGAGTTTTCATGCCAATACAGCAACCTCGTTTACAGGATTTAATTTCGGTGGGGCCAGCCATGCTCCGCGACTTTGAATTGCTCGGTATCCGCAGCGTGAAACACCTTGCGCGGCAAAGTCCAGCACGGCTTTATCAAAAACTCTGCCGAATCACAGGGCAGCGCATCGATATCTGCTGCCAGGACGTTTTCTCCGCTGCCATAGCTCAGGCACGCAACCCGCTGCTTCCCGCTGAGCAATGCCAATGGTGGTACTGGAGCCGCCTGCGGAAGGCTGGCCATGCTCGCCAATAAAAAGACCGCTGCTAAAAGGCGCGGATCTAAAAAGGCAGCCTTGACGGTGCCGGACCTCGTACTGCTCAGCCAGCTTGCTGAGCAGCCCATGCACGGTTATCAGGCCAACCTGGAACTGGAGCGCAGGCAGGTACAGGACTGGGCCGGAGTATCCCGTCCCCAGGTTTATTACTCGCTGGAAAAGCTGGCGCGCCTTAGCTTGATCGCAAAATTCGGCGAC
>DASXJO010000946.1:0-6175 GCA_036497385.1 Candidatus Angelobacter sp.
TGTGAGCGACCAGCTCAGCCATGCCTATGCAGTGTGCCGCGGCATATCACGCCGCGCGGCCAAGAATTTCTATTACGGCTTTATGGTGTTGCCATCTGAAAAGCGCAACGCGCTTAGCGCGGTATACGCATTCATGCGCCATGCCGACGATATTTCTGATGAGCCCGGAGTTGACCCGCAGCTGAAACGACAGAAGCTGACGGAATGGCTGGATTCCGCAAAGGCGGTGTTTTCCGGCAAGGCAACCGATGATCCGGTGCTGATGGCGCTGGGCGATGCCCAGAAAAAATTCAAGATCCCGCCTGAACTTTTTGAAAAGCTGGTCTACGGCACAAGCTTGGATCTTGATATGCCGCCAGCTTCAGCAGAAGCGCCTGCCATCCTCTGCGAAACTTTTGAAGACCTGAAGCAGTATTGCTATTACGTAGCTTCTGTTGTGGGCTTGGTGTGTATCAAGATTTTTGGCTATCAAGATACCAAAGCGGAATTTCTGGCGGAAGATTGCGGGCTGGCATTCCAGCTGACCAATATCATCCGCGACATAAAGGAAGATGCGTCCATGGGGCGCATTTATATTCCTGCAGAAGACCTTGCGCGCAGCAATCTTACGGCTGCCAATTTTGCTTCCAGCACGTTGCAGGACCCGGCACAAGTGCAGCAGCTGCGGCCAACTCTGGAATATGAAGCTGACCGCGCGCGGAAATATTACGAATCGGCAAAGTGGCTGATGGAACTCATTGACGAAGATAGCCGGGCCGCACTGTGGGTCCTGGTGGAAATCTACAGCCGTCTGCTGAAGAAAATCGCAGACCGCAATTACGATGTCCTGACGGAGCGCGTCAGGCTCACTCTCCCGGAGAAATTGAAAGTACTATCGCGCGGGTTTCTACTCCGCATCGCATGAGATCCGATACCCGACAATATAGCGTTGCAATAGTAGGTGGAGGACTTGCCGGCCTGGCAGCCGGGTGCGCTCTGGCTGAAGCGGGATTACGCGTCACCGTTTTTGAACGACGGCCCTACGTTGGAGGCCGCGCGTCTTCTTACGAACATCCGGGCACCGGCGAGGTGGTGGATAACTGCCAGCACGTTTTACTGGGCTGCTGCACTAACCTGATTGATTTCTATGATCGCCTGGGAGTGAGCGGGAAAATTCGGTGGTTCGATGAGCTTACATTCATCGAGCCTGGCGGCCGCATGAGCAGAATGGCGCCATCATTTCTTCCTGCTCCAATGCATAATGTGCCGACGTTTCTCAGGGCAAAAATGCTAAGCGCCGGCGACAAGATTGCGATCTCCCGTGCTATGGCGGTGATGAGCCGCGGCCTGCCGGAGGATTCGTCAGAAGATTTTCTTTCATGGCTGCGCCGGCAGAGGCAGACAGAACAGGCGATTGAGCGCTTCTGGAAGACCGTGCTTGTAAGCGCGCTGAACGAAGACCTGGATCGGATGTCAGTGCGCTACGCTACGCAGGTCTTTCGCGAATCATTCATGAAATCCGCTGCGGGCGGTAGGATGGGACTGCCTACTATTCCGCTATCAGATTTATATGGAAGCGCGATTGAATATATACGCGCGAGAGGCGGCGAGGTGCTGCTGCGCTCATCCGTGAACGCTATTGGACCGAAGCGGGACCGGGTAGGCGTCCTGACCAGTTCGGGCGAACAGCAGTTTGATTTTGTTGTCCTGGCAGCGCCATTTCAGAACGTGGCAAACCTGCTGCCTTCGGATGAATCGGCTAAGCCAATCAAGGATCAGGTTGCAAAGTTTGAGCCGTCATCCATTACTGGGATCCATCTCTGGTTTGATCGCGAGATCACGCCACTGCCGCATGCGGTTTTGCTGGATCGCACGATTCAGTGGATGTTTCATAAGTCAAAGTTTCACGAAGACCGCGAGAACGCTGATAAAGGCAGTTATATTGAACTGGTGGTAAGCGCGTCAAAATCATTGGTGCAGAAATCGCGAGAAGAAATTTTGGACTTGGCTACGCGAGAACTGGCTGAGTTCTTTCCGACGGTGCGGGAAGCGAAGCTGGTGAAAGCCACCGTGATCAAGGAAATTTACGCCACATATGCAATTCTTCCTGGGCTGGACAAGTACCGTCCTGCGGCCAAAACTCAATGGCCGCAGATTTTTCTCGCCGGCGACTGGACAGCTACCGGTTGGCCCGCGACCATGGAAGGCGCAGTCCGTAGTGGATATCTAGCGGCTGAAGCGTTGCTGAAAAGCGCAGGACAAGAGAAGAAGTTTATTGTTGCCGACTTGCCCGCGACCGGACTTATGAAGCTGTTTTGGTAAATATTCTTACGGGTTTTCAGGCGTCTATGGATAATCAGTCAGCCTAATCCCTTTGTCATCAGTGATTTCCAGCGATCCGGCAAGACGCGCCCTCGTTGCCGTTGAAGGCCACCACACGCGCGCAGAATTAAGGAAATTAATACCACTTTAATTTTGTCCCATGCAGTGCGGGTGCATGATCCTGTTGTTAGCACGGTCCTCCCCCCTTTACTTCCAGGAAAGGACAGATAGGATGAGCGAAACACAACAGTTTAAGAACTTCCGGATATGGGCAGCAGTGGGCGTTGCCCTGGTTTATGTGATTCTGGCAGTGAGTGGGAACGCATAAGAACTGAAAAGGATTTTAGAAGCGCACCGACCCTCCCTTGCGCTTTGTCGAAAGATCAGCACAGTCAAACCTGGCGTGCTGATCTTTTGTTTTACAGGCCCCTTAAAAGCCCAGCCGGATCAGTTCCGCTGCTGTAAGCTTGCCATGTATCCTGCCATGGGCCATCTTTTCCGCGTATTTTGCCAGAACATCCACTTCAATATTGACCGGATCGCCGTCACGGAGCACGCGCAGGTTAGTCGCTTGCCAGGTATGGGGAATAATGGCAATCTCAACGCGATTGCGTTCTATCCCCGCGACGGTAAGACTTATGCCTTCAATCGTGATCGAGCCTTGCGGGACCACATATCGCGAAAGCTCAGACGGTATCTCGATAACCAGACGCCAATCGTCGCGAAACTTGATCTTTTGCAGGCTAACGATGGAGCCTACTCCGTCCACGTGTCCCTGCACCACATGGCCACCCATGCGGTCCTGGGCCTTTGCGGGTAATTCCAGATTCACAATTTCCCCGGCTTTGAGGCGTTGCAGAGATGTCCGATTTAAAGTTTCTTCTGCAAGATGGGCGGAAAATTGATGTTCGCCGATATCAAGTGCAGTGAGACAGACGCCGCTCACGGCGACGCTGTCACCAGTCTTCAATTCAGACGGAATGTTTTCCGCGTTGATGGTAATGCGGGTGACGGAGCCGCGGTTCTGGCCAGCCACACGCTCCGTAGAAGCCATTTCGCCTGTTTCCTGAATCAGTCCGGTAAACATCAAATGTGCGCCTCCGGCGCGAGGTAAGGATTGCGCAAATAGCCCTCGACGGCGAAATCCTCTCCGAAGCGGTGCAGGACGATATCTTTCACCTGCGCTGCCTCGCTGAGACGGCGGAACCCTTCTCCGCCGGCAAACGGAACGGATCCGCCGCCGGCAAGAATCTTGGGCGCGTAATAAAGAAAAATCTTGTCTACTACGCCGGTGGCAAGCGCAGTCCAGTTCACCAGCGCGCCGCCTTCAACCAGCAGGCTGGTAATCTCCAGTTTTCCAAGGCGAGCGACGATCCTGGCAAGATCAGGACGTCCGTCACTGGAGCCGAGCGGAACCTGTTCCACACGAATGCCATGTTCTTCAAGCTGGCGGCGTTTCTTTTCTTCCGCGAAGGAGCAGAAGATCAGCACGTCATCCTTAGCGGTCTTGACCAATCGTGAATCGAGCGGACAACGGAGACGGGAATCGAGTATCACTCGCAGCAGTGGACGCCTGCGGGGAAGTCCAGTGCGGTCGGTGAGCAAAGGATCGTCTGCGATGATGGTGCCAACGCCGACCATAATCGCATCTGACTCATGCCGCAATTCCTGTACATGAGCGCGAGCTTCTTCGCTGGTGATCCAGCCGCCCGTTGCGCCGGTCGCACCCAAGGCGGACGGGTTAAAGGAATCTCCCGGCGGCGGAGCGATTTTTCCATCCAATGTCATCCCGGACTTTAACGTGACCAGCGGCAGGCCAGTGAGAATGAAGCGAGCGAATGCCTCATTGCGCCGGCGAGCTTCGGCTTCGAACAACCCGGATTCTACGGCGACTCCGGCTGCGCGCAATTGCTCGAAACCTTTTCCTGCAACTTTGGGATTTGGGTCCGCCATGGACGCGACCACACGCTTAATGCCCGCAGCAATCAGCGCGTCGGTACATGGGGGCGTCCGGCCTTGATGGCAATGTGGCTCCAGGTTGAGATATATGGTGCCGCCGCGTGCGCGCGATCCAGCTTGCTCAAGGGCGTGGACCTCAGCGTGCTTCAGGCCGTCAAATGTGTAGAAGCCTTCGCCAACGAGTTGTCCAGCGCTATCAGCAATGACGGCGCCCACAAGAGCGCCGGGAGATGTAAGACCAGTGCCACGGCGGGCCAAGTCTAAAGCCTGACGCATAAAGAGTTCGTCTTGTGCAGTCGAAGTCATGATGATAAATCTCTGTTAACTAAACCGATCCGAGGCACTCGCAGTCCAAAATATAATGGCCATGCCCGCCATCATCATGCCATGCATTTGTCTTCGTTATTTCTTGAAAAGAAGTTTTCGCGGGATCTCTAAAACTTAACCTGTCTGCTTTAATCCAGGGCGTCGTTTCAAGCTTTATGTTTCTTAGTCGCCACTTGTATGTAATTGACGGTATTCCAGGCAAGTCCTTCAGCCACTCGGAGTAAGGAAAGGGATCAACTCCGAGATAAACATTTCCCGCGATCCAGCTTGCGGATTGAAGCTCTTCCGGGAGTGGCGAATCTTGGTAGGCTCTTAATCCAAAATCAGCCACCCAGGTTTTCGGATGAGCGAATTCAATTCGCCCGTGAACTGAATATAATGCAGGGCCTACTAGGTCAAGTTTCACTGTTTCATCAAAAGCCGGACTGAGTGAATGAGAATAGAACTCAAGAGCAAAATTCAGTTCTTGGTTTACAGAAAGATCGTCATAGTTGCCATCTTGGATGATCCATGCCGATAGCCCGATTTGGAAGACATTCATTCAGACACTTCCCGTCACCCTGCAGTGAACAATGACTCGGCAAAATTTTCAGCATTGAACGGCAAGAGGTCGCCAGCCTTTTCACCCACGCCCACATATCGCACCGGCAAGCCAAGTTCGCGCGAAATGGCCACAACTACTCCGCCTTTTGCCGTGCCATCGAGCTTGGTAAGAACGATTCCCGTAACGCCCGCAGATTCGGTAAACAGACGTGCCTGCTGCAATCCATTCTGGCCGGTGGTGGCGTCCATCACGAGCAGAACTTCATGTGGCGCTCCGGGAATAATGCGTTGCGCGGTACGCTTCATTTTTTCCAGCTCGGCCATCAGGCTGCTTTTAGTGTGCAGACGGCCCGCAGTATCGATAATGACGCTATCTGTATGGCGCGCTTTGGCGGCGTTGAGCGCGTCATAAAGCACGGCAGAGGGATCGCCGCCCGGCTTGGTTTTGATTACTTCCACGCCGGTGCGTGAGCCCCAGATCTCAAGCTGTTCAATGGCTGCGGCGCGAAATGTGTCTGCCGCGCAAAGCAAAACGGTCTTGCGTTCAGTGCGCAGGGCATGCGCCAGCTTTCCGATGGTGGTTGTTTTTCCGGTGCCGTTTACGCCTACCACCATAATGATTTCCGGCTCGCCTTTCGAGGGTTTGCCGCCACGGGCCGGTGTAGCGTTCAGGATAGCAAGCACCTGTTCCTTGATCAGCTTTTTAAGTTCGGATGAGTCCTTGATCTGCTTCCGGTCGGCTTTTTCGCGGAGTTTGGACAATATCTCCTGGGTGGTTTTCATGCCCAGATCAGCGCCGAGCAGGATGCCCTCAAGATCGTCCAGCGTAGTGCTGTCAATCTCCTTGGTCAAGGCCATCACTTCATCAATGCGCTCGCTCAGGTTCTCGCGCGTGCGCGTGACGGCCTGCTTCATTTTGTCGAGAAAGGACGGTTGCGGTGTTCCAAATAAAGTCTGAATCATTGTTTTTATGTATGAATGTTTGCCGAACCCTTGATTATATCGGTATGCCCGCTGGTATTCACCGCCAAGGCTCCAGCCAGAG
>DASXJO010000947.1:0-3819 GCA_036497385.1 Candidatus Angelobacter sp.
AAGGAAGAAGAAATCGTCTACACATTGGTGACCAGCGAAGAGACTGACGTGACCAAGGGGCTGATCTCCACAACTTCACCAATCGGAAAATCCCTGATGGGTAAAAAAGTGGGCGACATGGCCACTGTTATTACCCCGAACGGCAAGCGCGAACTGGAGGTCCTGCAACTGACCACCATTCACGACGAGGCTTCATGACCTGGACGGGGGCGTTTGGAAGAGCTTGCCGCGTTCTGCTGTACGCGATTGTTCGCGGTCTTGCGCTTACCCGAATCTCACCCAATGTGCTCACCTTTCTGGGATTAGTCATCAACACCATTGCCGCCATTCTTTTTGGCTACGCCAACACCAGTAATTATGGCCGGCTCTTTCCTTATGCCGGACTGGTGATTATAGGCGCTGGAATCTTTGACATGGTCGATGGCCGCGTTGCGCGCGCCACCGGACAAGTCACAACCTTCGGCGCGTTCTTTGATTCCGTCATCGACCGTTATAGTGACGTCGCGCTTTTCTTCGGGCTTCTGGTTTATTACGCCCGAGGCAATCATTTCTTTTATCTCGTGCTGGTCGCATTCGTGATGGTCAGCTCCGTCATGGTGAGTTACACGCGGGCGCGGGCAGAATCGCTGATTGATTCCTGCAAGGTCGGCTTTATGGAACGTCCGGAGCGAGTGGTGCTAGTGATTATTGGAGCGCTGTTTGCCCGCTGGGGAGCCATGGCGCCGGTCTTATGGGTGCTGGCCGTGCTTTCTACGATCACAATTATTCACCGCATAACTTACACATACCAGCAAACCCGCATTCTCGATGCCCAGGCCGCTGAAGCCGCCGCGCAGCAGCAGGCTGTGGCCGCATCGAAAGAAGGCAACAAGCCGCAGCCGACAAATGGCAAAGGCCCGCAGCAGATCCCCTCGTTTAATTAGGAGAGTGTTTTTTAGCTTTGGCTCAACCCGGAGGCGGCGGTTTCTCCGCCCCCGGCTTTGAATTTCCTCGGTGGTTACTTGCAATAAAGGATTTCCGTATTCGTCCCCGAGGTCAGGTATTGCCGCGTTGCCCAAGCAAGCGTCACGCGGTAGGCGCATGGTGCGTCGCCCGAGATATTCACAGGAAAGCCGCCTGTATTGGTGCCATTGTGCGGTCCTCCGGCTCCGCCGCGGAAGAAGAAGTTTGGACCAGGCAGGAAACTTCCGCTGGGCATGGGCGGTACTCCGCGCACCGTCCCTCCATTGTTTGAAATCGACATTGAGAAATTGTTCATGTGGGGATGATCGACTGTGTAGAGCACATGAGCAAAGTTCGCGCCACCGAGTGGATTGCAGAGATTGGTGCGCAGCTCCTCCAAATCCAGCGCCCAAACCACTGCGCTGTTGTCCAGAACAATGGAGCTCAGCGTATCAGTGTAGATCGGGGCCAGAGTGCTTGCATCCCGAACTTCAAACTGCAATGTATAACGCCGTATCGGCTCTTGTTCTGCATTCGTCAGGCTGCGGCCCGCATCCGATTTAGGCAGTCCTCCGGGCATGCGCGTAGCGTGGGCTGAAGTGATTGCCGTGGAATTGAGCACAATCAGTTCATCGGTTCTTAGGAAGTTAGATTCCGTGATAGTCACCGTGGACGTGGTACCGTTTCGCATATCCACCGTCACGTTCCTTCCCAGAATCGCCTTGACCCATCCACTGGCGTCGAGGTCTGCCGAGGTAATGATCACGTCGGCTGAATCGGAGAACCCAAAAGCGTTGGTATAAAACACATAGCCAACCGTGGTGTTGCGGATCTGCAGAACGGGAGCCAGGCTCACAGGAGCCACTGATGGCATGACCGTGGGGTCCCCATCACCGCCGCCAGCCCATGTCCATTCACCGATCACAAAGCGATATTCAAGCGCGTGGGTGGGAGCAGCAACATTGGTGAGCGGGCAGTTCCCGCGCAGCAACGCTCCACCCCGGTAATTGTTGTCGCCGAAGACGAAGGAAGAGCTTGGCCCGCCAGCGTAGCCCTCGATCGAGAACTGTGAAGCCGGGTTGGGAGCGGCTGGGTGAATATCAAACTCCCACACCCTTTGCCAGTGCGGCAGCTTGTCTACAGGAATGTGGACCTTGTCTGTGCAGAGGTCAACGCAGAAGCACGGACCCACATTCTGCCGGCCCGCAGTCCGTCCGGTTGAGCGAGGCTCGTCAATCAGCGTATCTGAACCGAGCGTGGCTTTGAAGTAAACATCAGGCCCCCCGACCAGTTCCAGGTTGATGAAGGGCGAGAACGGAGTCAGCTTGAAATCCGCGCTGGTATAGTCGATGCGAAAATGTCCCGTGGCATCAGTAGTGGCGGAGCCCAGCGGATCGTCCTGGAGCCAGTCCACGTCGAATGCGCTGACCGTTGCTCCCGGAATCGGCGACTTGTCTTCGCAGTTCGTAAGGTGTCCACAGATGACCCAGGCATCGAAGAGCCCGCGGAAGTGGCACCAGAAGCGGTAGGGAATGCAATACTGCCACGCGCCCACAAACTCATTTTCCGCCACTGTCTTCCATGACGGCTGCAAGGTTGTAATGGAAAACTGGCGCGGCTTTGGCGGCTGCGCGGTTTTCTTTCGATAAGGCACGCTGCCGCAGTAGACATCAATTTCAAAAGCTTCGCCGTTGTATTTTTGTTCCCGGCTCAAATTGAAACTGAAATTGCCCTGTGCATCCGTTTTGGTCTCGGCAATCAGCATAGATGCTTTTGCTTTGACCTGTTCGTCGTTCAACACCGTGAAGGTATCGCTAGGATCGGCCACGGCCAAGGCCGTAATGTTCTGTTCCGCGCGGTGCCGGTAGAGCCGCACCACAACGTCAAAAAGCGGCTCGCGGCATTCCCCGCACAACCACCCACATAAGCTTCCTCTGAAAATGTAGCCCATATCTTTCCCTCCTTATAAGAGAAGTCAAATTGAATCGAACCTTCTTTTGTTTAGGCGCGATCCGCCTCAGAAAGCCGTCCGGGCAGGGTGCCTGCAAACAAGCCAGCGTGCCTGAAATAGAAAGTCTGGAGATCAGACGATAGGGGTGTCTTTCGCGCGGGTCTCTATGGCGAAACTTCCTTTCGTGCCTTGCTGTTTCAGTGTTCGGTCGTCACTGTAGTGCTCCGACCATGTAAACCGTTACAGTTTTCAAGACCATTAACTATGTAGTCATAGGCATTGCCGTCATCAGGTTATGCAAAAATGTGGGGTCTTGGCTCTTTCGCTACGCTCGAGACGGGATCAAGCCGCTGACAAGCTCCCAGACACCAGATCCTTCGAACGGCCCTGGGCTGGCAGCTCGCGCTCGGCGGCGCGCAGCACGGCGTATTTGGCTTCCGGCAGATCGAGAGCCGGAATCATCGTCATATAGCGGTCTAGAATCAGTTGATGTCCGTCCGCTTTTTTGGCGTGGACCACATGCGGCAGAGGAAGCCGTTAAGGTCTTAGTCGATTACATGCGAGTTCGCGGGACTGAATTCGCTGCCTTTGGCCAATATTGGTTCACCGGAAACAACCGCCAGGGCATGCGTAAAAGCAATCACCAAAATTTAATCCTGCGGGATGACGTCCTCTAACCTATCGCCCAGAGCGATAAAGCGGGCTTGAGTTGCTTGCGTCTCATCCACGGAAACGATTTCAAATTTGTCTTTGTCTCTGGAATCAGTAAAAAGTACTGCTCTCATAAAAACAGCCACCCGCAAGAGGGGTGGCTGAATTCAGCAGAACGATTTCTCTGCTGTTTGTTTCCTTCGCCTGCTATTGCTGAGTCCAGATGTAACCAGCCGGTCCTAGTTCCTGCCATCCATTGCGGAGAAACTGGCGGC
>DASXJO010000948.1:0-4252 GCA_036497385.1 Candidatus Angelobacter sp.
CAACCACCACGCGCGGAACATCGCAAGGCAACGCCCCATAATAAAACTGGCTGAAGTGCAGAAGATCAGGGCGGCTTTCCTCGATAGTGGCCAGGAGATATTGGGAGGATGCTTCCATGTCGGCTTCAGAGTCGAGCATCCATTCCAGTTTGAACGCCGTGGGCCGATAATCAAGGTTAGCCAAGCCATCCATCCAGCGGGTCTGCGCCGCAGTGGGAATATCGCCGAAACTGACAAGCGTTACCCGATCTCCACGGCGCACCAGCCCTGTGACCAACTCGCGCGTGTATGTCCATACACCGCCCAGTGTGTCCGCCGTGACTAAGATATGCATGGTTCCAGTTCCTCAATCGCCACCGGCGTTTGCTCCTGAATATCGCTGTAGCCCTTACTTGTAAATTTGGAGGTGTAATAGCGATGGGCGCGCTCCCAGGCCATATCGTCCGGCATAGCGGCAAACGTCTGCGTGTACAGTGGACTCCCCGGAAACGGAAACATCGGTACCGGCTCACTCACCCAAACGCCTTTTGACTTTAACTCTTCCTGCCAGCGATGAATCTGAACGCGGTCGTCGCGCTCCGTGAGAATCAGGTTCGCCTGCACCCAGGGAATGCGTCCGCGAGCATAGACCAGCAATTCAGCGATGCGGTCTGTGCCAAAACGGCAATTCTTGTTCAGGTCTTCACGGCCTTCATGCGTGATCGACTCCACGCCACACTCGATGGAAATGCAGTGCGCACGGCCGAGAATATCTAGCGTTTCTTCATTCCAGAGATCGATGCGCGTCTGGAAGCCAATCTTTACCGGACGCTCAGCAATGCCTTCCAGCAAGCGTCGCACGTTCTTGCCTACACCGAAAATTTCGTCGATGAAGTAGATGTACTCCACGCCGCGCGCAATCAGCGTATCCACTTCCTGGAGAACGGAATCAACGTTGCGTTCGCGGAATTTATTGCGAAAGAGCGCCTTGTTGCAGAAGGTGCAGGCCCAGGGACATCCTCGGGCGAACTCAAGTTCAGCGCCAAGACCATGATCATTCGTGAATACGTGGTGACGATGATGGTGCGCCTCAACGTTGTAATTTTTGAAATCGAGCGGACTAAGGGCAGACATATCAGTGACGGCTGAACCGGGGCTGACATGCATCTCTCCATCTTCTTTCCTGAAGCAGCAGCCAACGATCTCTGGCCACGGCTTGCTCGCGAGTTCTGCCAGAACCTGGTCGGGTTCACCTCGCAGCGCCACGTCACAGCCGGTCTTGCGGATGGTAGCCGCGGGCGTTGCCGAAGGGTGCGGGCCGATAGCTACTTTGACGGCGTTGCTCCGCACACCAGCAAACCATTCCATGGGAACGCGCAGCTCCGGCGGAGGACAACGCCAGAAAAGATACGAAGGCGCAGTCGGGACCACCAGAAAGTCAGGCGCAAATGCATCCAGACGCCGGCGCGCTTGGTCCATGCTGAGATTTTCTGTGTGCGCATCGATTAACAGGGACTCATGCCCGGCAATATGCAGTTGATCGGCGGCGAACAGCAACTCCAGCGGGGTATGAGGTTCTTGGCACCCAAAATAGGTTGAGCCCTTGAAGTCCCAGTTCGGATTGAGCAGGGCAAACTTCATCCTGCCCTCCCGGAAAGCTCGGTAGCCAATTCAAATGATGCCGCAGCAGTGGCGGTGCTGCGACGCCGATTGGCCAGCATTCCGTGGTTTTCTTCCCAGAAGTCCTGCAAGAGCCGCAGCGTTTTCTTAAACCCGATCTCGGGCTTCCAACCTGTGTCGCGGTGGATTTTGGAATTATCGGTGATGTAGACCAGTTGGTCGCCAACACAGCGCTCATTGCGGACACATTCCAGGGGCCGACCTGTGAGCAAAGCGATCTCATCCATCAACTCAAGCAGAGAAACGGAATTTTCCGGACCACCGCCCACGTTGTAAACCTCAGTGCGAGTGGTTTCAATATTCTGGCGCGCAGCCTCAAAGGCACGTACCAGATCGTCCACGCAGAGCACGTCGCGTACCTGGCGGCCATCGCCATAGATTACGACCGGTTCTTCCTGCAAAGCGGAATAAACAAAGTGGGCCACCCATCCCTGATCTTCAGTGCCGAATTGCCGTGGTCCGGCCACGCACGACATCCGAAATACAACCGTGGGCATGCCGTAGATTCGGCCGAAATCGCGCACATACTGATCTGCGGCGCCTTTGGAACAACCGTAAGGAGAGTGAAAGTCCAGCGGCTGTGATTCTGAAACGCCCTGCTGCATTGGAGACGCGTAACGTTTACCGCTGATCGCTGGCGCGTCAAGACCAAGTTCGCCATAAACTTTATTGGTCGATGTAAACAGGATGAAGGGACGATTGCCGGACCGGCGGGCAGCGTCCAGGATATTGAAGGTGCCGGCAAGATTCACTTCAAAGTCATGTCTGGGATCAGCAAGAGATGTGGTGACTGCGACCTGCGCGGCACAATGATAAATCTCATTGGCATGGGCCACGGCCTTTTCGACTTGCCGGGCATCGCGAACGTCGCCCACCGTGACTTGAAGGCGGCCGGAATTTGCCGCCGTCTTTCTCAGCCACTCCACATTGTGGTGCACTCCGGCGCGGGAGAGATTATCAAAAATGTGCACCTTCGCATCGGTGTGGGAAAGCAGAGAGTGGGCCAGGTTTGACCCGATAAAGCCTGCTCCTCCAAAAATCAACACCGAGCGGGTATCCTGCTTCCGCATTGTTCCCCCTTCAGAATTCATTGCTACTAAGCCGTCAACCCGAATTCGCTGAGCTGCGCCACCGCTTCAGCGGCGCGGTCCTGCGGCTGCTGCGAACACAACCACTGCACCAGATCTTTTAAACCATCGGCGAAGCGCACTTGAGGCGTATAGCCCAGGAACTTGCGCGCAGCCGAGATGTCGGCAAAGCAGTGGCGGACATCGCCCGCGCGATATTTCTGCGTAAGCTCGGCCACGATTTCAGATTCCATGGCTCGCGCCAGTTCGCCGGCCACTTCATTGATCGAAATTGGCTCGCCCGATCCAATGTTCAAGGCCATACCGTCCGCCTGCGGCGACTCCATGGCAAGCAGGTTGGCGCGGACGACATCTTCCACACTGACCAAGTCACGCAACTGCGCTCCGTCTTCAAAGATCAACGGAGGATTTCCATTCATCAACCGCGAGGCAAAGATTGCGACCACGCCGGTATAGGGATTGGAGAGCGCCTGTCTCGTTCCGTAGATATTGAAATAGCGCAACGCCACTACCGGGAGGCGGTATGTGCGGCCAAAGAGCAAGCACATCTCTTCCTGGTCTTTTTTAGAGAGGGCGTAAATCGAGCTGCACTGGAGCGGCTTGGATTCATCTGTGGGGATGGGCGTGAGCACCTCATTACACGTGGGACAGTTTGGCTCCCACTGCTTGAGCCTGAGCTGCTCCACAGTGCGAAGCTGCGGCGCCACGCTGCCGCACTGCGCACAAAGATATTTTCCTTCTCCATAGATTGACATGGAGGAAGCCAGCACCAGCTTCTCCACACGGCTCTTGCTGTCCAGAAGTTGTTGCAGCAGCACGGCGGTTCCCTGCGTGTTGGTGCCCATGTAATGCTCAATCTCATACATGGACTGGCCCACGCCTACGGCTGCGGCCATGTGAAAGACGACCTCAATACCCGCTAGCGCGCGTTTCATAGCGGCTGAATCCCGGACATCGCCCTGCACGAATTCGGCGTCTTCCGCCAGGTATTCAGGAATCCCGTTGCGATGGACCTGGCCTGTCAGGTTGTCAAAAATGCGAACCTGGTGGCCGGCGGCCAGCAGGGCGTCAGCCAGGTGCGATCCCACAAGCCCAGCTCCGCCGGTGATGAGTATGGTTTTCGCCATTCTTACCTGGCTCCTATCAGCGAGGGATTATCCTTTTTGGCCGTGGCGTACTTGTGAACCGCCCAGAGTGCAAACTCAGCAAAGTCTTCAGCCCGTTTCGGCGGACTGGTGTAATGGGGGGCGATGCCCATGTGCTCCGGAGTAAAGCACAGCGTCAAGGTGGTATTGAAAGGCTCCAAGGCCTGCATTTGGCGATCGAACCATGCTTCTGCATTTTCACGGTACCAATCAGCCCAGCTCACGCCGGTGCGCAGATATTGCACTCCAAGGCGCTTCAACCAATCAACGGCGAGATCCAGCCGAGGATCTTCATAGTGAAACCACTGGCAAATGCCCATGCCCTTGGGAAATGATTCCGCAGCCAACTTGGGCGAGCCA
>DASXJO010000949.1:0-3428 GCA_036497385.1 Candidatus Angelobacter sp.
GTGAAGCTGCACGTGATGGCTTTTGCCGTGCTTCCGTTTGTAATCTGGGTCGCCATTCGTTTTGGAATAAGCGGCGCCTCGCTCGCGACCTTCCTAATCGCAGCCATCGCCACGGTAGAAACCGGTTTGGGCTACGGGCCATTCATGCAAAATACGGCGTTCACCAATGCTGTACTGCTGGATATTTTCTTTGCCGTAGTCTCAGTCTCTGGAATGGTAGTGGCGGCATTCATCGCGGAACGGGAACGCGCCCAGGAGGAACGGGAGCGGCAGGTGCGTGAACAGGCGGCCATGGAGACGCGCCTTCGATTCGCCGCCATTGTGGAAGCCTCCGACGATGCCATCTTTGTGACTGACATCTCTGGATTAATTACAGATTGGAACAAAGGCGCGGAAAAGCTTTACGGCTACACGGTTGATGAGATGATCGGCCAGTCGGTTTTCGTTCTTATACCTCCTGAGCGTTTCAGCATTTGTACCCAGGCAATGGAGAAGGTGCAGCAGGGCCACTCCCTGGGCCATTCCGAGACGGCACGGCGCAAAAAGAATGGCGAACTGGTTACGGTCTCAATCACCGCTTCGCCAATTTTCACTCCGGAAGGCAAAGTTGTCGGTCTATCCTCTATTGAGCGCGATGTTACACAACGCAAGCTCCAGGAAAACATCTTGCGCAACCGTGAAGAGCGCTTGCGGTTGGCAGCTCAAGCGGGAAAGATGTTTGCCTATGAGTGGGACGCGGCAACTGACCTGATCGTGCGCTCAGAAGAATCCAGCAACATATTGGGCATCGACCACTCAGTACGCCTCACCCGTGAGGAGGCACTTTGCAGTACCCATCCCGACGACCGGGGAAGAGTGGTTGCAGCAATTGACGCCCTGACTCCTGAAAATCCCTTTCTTAAAATCAGCTATCGCATCATTCGCCCCGATGATGCGGAGATATGGGTGGAGCGACACAGTATTGCTCACTTTGACGAAGAAGGCCGGATCCTGCGCAGTGTGGGCATGGTGGCTGACATTACCGATCGCAAGCGGGCTGAGACGGCCCTTTCGAGCGCCAGACTCAGATCGATTGAGGCGCAGGAACAGGAACGTACCCGAATTGCCAGGGAACTTCACGATGACATTGGGCAGCGTCTTGCCTTGTTGACCGTGGAATTGGACCGACTCCACGGTGACGCCAACGATTTGCCTGCAGAGGTCCGGGACAGACTGGAACAATTGGCTAATCAGGCAGGCGAGATAGCCGCCGATACTCAATCGCTATCGCATGAATTGCACTCTGCACGATTGGACTATCTGGGAATTGCCGCCGCCGTGAAAGGCTTCTGCCGGGAATTTGGCGAGAGGCAACATATGGAGATCGACTTCAAAAGCGATAATGTACCCGCTTCCTTGCCGCCGAACATTCCCCTTTCTCTTTTCAGGGTACTGCAAGAGGCCCTTCATAATTCGGCAAAACACAGCGGCGCAAAAAAGTTCGTCGTGCGCTTGTGGGGAATGCCGAATGAGATTTGGCTCAGCGTGAGTGATTCCGGGGCCGGCTTTGATAGTGAAGCTGTAAAGGAGAACCTGGGACTTGGCCTCGTTAGCATGGAGGAGCGTCTGGCCCTTGTGAATGGGAATCTTTATATCGAATCGCAGCCTAATCTGGGCACCACAATTTACGCTCGTGTTCCGCTCAATGCGGCTCCGCCCATGCAGGCCACAGGATAAGGCCGAGTGCCAGTTCGTCCATTAGGCAAAATTTGAACTCATTGTTTGCATTCTTTAGATAGAATGCCCTCAATGCCCTCGACCAATCTCATCCACACGATGATGGATTATCCGCTCACGCTCACGGCATTGCTGGAGCGCGCGGGGCGGTACGCCTCGAATGTGGAAATTGTTTCCCGGCTGCCGAACAGATCCATGCATCGCACCAACTGGGGAGAGTTGCACCAGCGCGCATTGCGGCTAGCGGAATGTCTGCAATCGCTGGGCTTGAACAAAGGCGAGCGCGTGGCCACGCTGATGTGGAACCACTACGCGCATCTGGAATCCTACTTTGGCATTCCCGCTGCGGGAGGCGTGCTGCATCCGCTGAATTTGCGGCTGCATCCGGACGAAATTGCGTGGATCGCGAACCACGCGCAGGACCGTTTTTTGATCGTGGATGACGTTTTGCTGCCGGTGCTGGAAAAATTTGTGGCAAAGGTAAAGTTTGAGCGCATCATTGTGGTCCGCCATCCCGGGGAAGCTGTACAGCACGGATACATTGATTATGAAGACTGGCTGAAGCGCGCCAGCGGCAACTTTAACCCGCCCGCGCTAAGCGAGAATGACGGCGCGAGCATGTGCTATACGTCAGGGACCACAGGGAATCCCAAGGGCGTGCTTTATTCGCACCGTTCGCAGGTGCTGCACAGCATGAGCCAGGCCATGGCGGATTCATGCGCCTTCTCGCAGCATGACACAGTCCTGCTGGCTTCGCCGATGTTCCACGCCAATGGCTGGGGATTTTCCTACACGGCGGCGATGGTCGGCGCAAAGTACGTTCTGCCGGGGCCACATCTGGATGCGGAGAGCCTGCTTGAATTGATTGAGCGTGAAGGCGTAACGATGACCTGCGCTGTCCCGACGGTCTGGCTGGGCGTGCTGCAGACGCTGGAAAAACGCAGGAACTGGAAGCCCGCGCGTCAGGTCCGCATTCTTTGCGGAGGCACCGCGCCGCCGGAAAGCCTGATTCGCAACCTTGATCTTTATGGCTTCCACATTATTCATTCGTGGGGCATGACGGAGACATCACCGCAGGCCACCGCATCACGCTTGCCACCGGCCGCGCTGCAATTGCCGCAAGACCAGCAGTATGCCATGCGATCCAAGCAAGGCTGGCCGCTGCCATTTGTTGATGTCCGCATTCGCAATGAACGCGGCGATGCACCATGCGATGGACAAACCATGGGCGAACTGGAAGTCCGCGGGCCGTGGGTTGCCGGAAGTTATTACAACGCTCCGGAAACGCGGGATCGCTGGACCGCCGATGGATGGTTTCGCACCGGCGACGTGGCCACCATGGATGCCGACGGCTGCATCAAGCTGGTGGACCGCAGCAAGGATCTAGTTAAGTCCGGCGGCGAGTGGATCAGCTCCGTGGATCTGGAAAATACATTAATGAGCCATCCGGCGGTGCGCGAGGCGGGAGTGGTTGCGGTGCAGCATCCCAAATGGCAGGAGCGTCCGCTGGCGGTGGTGGCATTGAAAGATGGAACGCAGGTTTCAGCGGACGAGCTGCGAAATTTCCTAAGCGCGAAGTTCGCCAAGTGGCAGATGCCGGACGATTTTGTTTTCGTCAATGATCTGCCGCATACGTCAACGGGGAAATTGCTGAAGACGGAATTGCGGAAGCGGTTTGCCGAGTGGAAGTGGAGAGAATCGCCGGAATCGCC
>DASXJO010000950.1:0-3889 GCA_036497385.1 Candidatus Angelobacter sp.
GCGGATTCCTTCCAGAAATAGCCCTGGCGGTCCTGCACCCATTCGAAATACGACGCGGTAACGCCGCCGGCGTTGGCAAGAATGTCTGGAATGACGAAGACTTTTTTGTCGGCAAGGATTTCATCGGCGGCGGCCGTTGTGGGACCGTTGGCGCCTTCGCAGATGATCTTGGCCTTGATCCCCGCCGCGTTCTGGCTGGTGATAACGTTTTCAGTGGCTGCAGGAATCAGGATGTCACAGTCGACAAGCAGGAGCTCGCGGGGATCGGCGGCGTCAGCGCCAGGGAAGCCGACGATGGTTTTGTTGCGATCGCGGTGCTCCAGCAGCGCGTCAATGTTGATGCCAGTACGATTGAACAAGCCGCCATCGTATTCAGCAATGCCCACGATCTTGTAGCCTGCGTCCTGCATGAGCTTGGCCGCGTTGGACCCGACGTTGCCAAAACCCTGGATGATTACCCGCGTAGACTCGCGGCTCATCTCAAATTTGCGCAGAGCTTCATCGCAGTTGATCATCACGCCGCGCCCAGTGGCTTCACGGCGGCCACGTGATCCGCCGATATTGATCGGCTTGCCGGTAACAACCGCCGTCACAGTCTGGCGCATGTGCATCGAATACGTGTCCATCATCCACGCCATTGTCTGTTCGTTCGTGTTCACGTCCGGCGCGGGAACATCCTTCTCTGGCCCTAAGAATTCAATCAGCTCGGCGGTATACCGACGCGTCATTTTCTCCAGCTCTGACTGGCTCATCTTCTTCGGATCAACAATGATCCCGCCCTTGGCGCCGCCAAACGGAATATTCACGACGGCACATTTCCACGTCATCCAGCTCGCCAGGGCGCGCACTTCATCCAGCGTCACGTCCGGAGAATACCGCACTCCGCCCTTGGCCGGCCCACGCGCAATTGAGTGCTGGACGCGGAACCCGGTAAACACTTCCAGCGTGCCATTATCCATGGCCACCGGTATATGCACGATAATTTCGCGCTGCGGATAGCGCAGGATCTTCCACAATCCATCATCCAGGTTAAGTTTCTGCGCGGCAAAATCAAAGCGCGCTGCCTGTGCCTCCCACGGATTCAGCTCCTGCTCAAGCGATACAGTTTTCATCTAGGCTCCAAAGGGATTAGTGCGTAAAAGCGGGCTTCTCGACGTGATGCCTGCCGGCGCAGCACCGGCTTCATGCGTTCTGCCGACCGCTGCTTCCCAGCGTATTCATTATCCTTATCCATTATATCTGGTTTTCTGGTCTTGCCTTCTGCGGCGCATACAAGGCGCATCAAAGGCGTTATCTGCCGATCAAAAACATTTCCGTCAATCGTTTCCTCCGGCTCATTTCTTCTGAATCCTGTTTTTGCCCGATCGTCTCTTCTGAAACAAGGTCGTCTTCGTCCGATTAGCATTACGCTTTTCGGTACATTCTTCTTTCTTTTGTACCAGCCGCTCTCCAATCAGCGTAAATCCGTTTGATCAGCGTTATCAGCGGTAGGGTTTTGATCTACCTCATCAATCGTCTTGTCAGATTGGCACCCGTTTTCCGGTCCCCTTTGCAGATCAGTGAAAATCCGTTTGATCAGCGTCATCAGCGGTAAGGTTTTGATCTACCTCATCAATCGTCTTTGTCAGATTCGCGCCCGCTTCCGGTCCCCTTTGCAGATCAGTGAAAATCCGTTTAATCAGTGTTATCAGCGGTAAGGTTTTGGTTTTCCGCTATCATTCCTTGGTCATGATTCCACTCACGCTCGTACAAAAAGCTTCACGGCTGCTTGATCTGCATCACGCCTCGCAACCGCTCGTCCTCATCAACGCCTGGGACGCAGCCAGCGCCGCCATGGTTGAGCATTGCGGATTGCCCGCCATCGCCACCAGCAGCGCAGCCATGGCCAACGCTCTCGGCTTCCCAGACGGACAATATCTTCCCTGGGCGCAGATGCTTGAAGCTGTCGCTCGCGTCTGCCGCGCCGTCAAAGTCCCCGTCACTGCCGATATTGAGTCCGGCTTCGCCGCAAACGTTACAGCCCTTGAAAATTCCATCACTCAGATCATCCAGGCCGGAGCCGTAGGCGTAAACCTTGAAGACGTAATGCCCGCCAACCCCGATCTTCAAAATGACGATCTTCAAAACACCAATCTTCAAACTGCCGATCTTACAGATGCCGATCTTAAAAGCGGCAATTTTAAAAGCACCAAGCTGCAAGACGCCAACCCGCAAGACGCCAGCCTTCAAAATGCGAATCCAAAAGATGCGGGTTACAAGCAAGCCGAGGCCAAAGATGCCAACCCGCAACCAGCGACGGCTAACATCCGCCACGGCAGCCCGCTGTTTCCTTTGCAAGAGCAAATCGCGCGCATCCAGGCCACCCGACGTGCCGGCAACGCTGCGGGAATTCATCTCGTCATCAACGCCCGCACGGACGCCTATTGGCAAGCCGGCGTCGAACCCGCTGAAGCCATGCGCAATACCTTGGAGCGTGCCAAGGCCTATCTACAGGCCGGCGCTGACTGCATCTTTATTCCCGGCCTGCGCAACCCGGATCACATCAGGACTATCATCGACTACCTGCGCGCCAATCCTCCGCCTATCGATCCTCTGCCAGCCGATCGTTTATCTATCGAACATGGGGAGCCCGCCATCAATATCCTGGCCGGCCCCGGCGTGCCGGCGATTCCCGAACTCGCCAAACTCGGCGTCAAGCGCGTGAGCTATGGCTCCGGCCCACATCGTGCCGCCATGGGCTTGCTGCGCCGCATCGCCCAGGAAGCCAAAACCTCTGGAACTTTTAAAGCGCTGACAGAAGGCGCAGTGCCCTATGAGGAGATCAACGGGTTGTTTAAAGGGTGACGAAACCCAGCCAGCGCAGTGGTCGCCGTCGGGGATGAAATAGTGCTGCCGCAGTCCAAGGTGTTCGTCTTGATAGTATGGCCCGCATGGATCTGTGGATTCGAGGAGCGGTGCCCAACCCGCATTTATACTTTTCATGCTGGAGTAACAGTGAGTGAGTCTAGTAGTACATCTGGAGATGCTTACATCATCGATACTGGCTTGGATATCGAATCCACAAAAGTTGTCCGACTGGCCCCCTTCTACGCCAAGATCTGCGGCAAGGTGGAGAATCGACCCGGTACTTGGAACAGTATACGAATGGGCATTTTCAGAAAACAAAGTGCTGACTCGCAGCCGGGGCTATCCGATGTACTGCTCGGCGAGTACGTTTATCACTATCCCAACCCGCACCGCACCTTCCATCCGTTCAAACTCCGGGGTAACTGGTACGCTTCGTACTCCAGCCACTACACGGCTACTCGCCTAATGTCCTTGCCGGATTGCAAGGACATCGGCGGAGAAGAACCTCATTCCGGCGGGTTCTGCCCGGTGGATTTCTGGGTGCCGCCATTGCACTACAGTGAGCGGCTGCATGACCTCGGCTGTCCTCGTGACACAAAGCCAACAGATTTCACAAGGCCTTGTACCTGCAGCATCGTGCATCGCCAGGGGTGCCCCATCAACCCAGAGACTCGTGTTCAGAATCAGTCCTGCATCTGCAAGGAGGAGTGGGACGAGCATTGGAAGAGTCACACCATCTGGCATCTCCCAGAACGTGTGCACGGTTTCGTGGCAGGGTGCGTCTGGGGTGACGACTCCAGTTGGAAGATTGAGTACCTTGACTTGAGTAAGGCCGACGAGGGCGTTCTTAAGCGGGAGGCCAGGTTTGGGTACATCGAGATGCCAGATTACCTGAATCTGGACAAGGCGATTCACTACGAAATGAACGATGAACAGTCGCCACGTATCACCATCGATGTTCAACGGCATTTCAATCTCTACACGGGGAAGGAATCTACAGATGCCGATGAGGCCTGAGTCTAGAGATCTTTTTTTGGGCAGG
>DASXJO010000951.1:0-2179 GCA_036497385.1 Candidatus Angelobacter sp.
AACAATCATCGCCGCGAAATGGATCAAGGGAATGTGCAGAACGTAGTAGAAGAATGGGACTCGGCCAAATATCTTCAATACGTTTGTAACGCGACTGCCGGCGTTTTCCAGAAAGGGTAATACCAATAACATTGGGCCGAGCGTCATCAGCAGGAAGAGCAAAGAAGCCGGGTACTTGGTGGTGTTGAGGAATGAAATCCATGTGGGCGCTTGCTGCCGTCTTGGAGGAGCGACTGGCGCCGTCTGCTGAGACGCGGGATTTGCAGGGGCGGCCGCGCTGGAAGTCTGACTTTGCACGTTGGCCGGATGCGCAGGCGCGCCCCAGGACCTCGGATCGCCATAGAGATTAAATCCGCGCAAGACCAGAAACGCGACTATGCTCGCCGTACCCAGCGCCAGGCATATTCTTCGGCGCGATAGCTCGTCCGTGATCATCACGCGTCCAAACACGTAGCCCAGCGCCATCACTCCTACCCAGGGGACAATCGAATACAGAACAAACAGAACCGGCCCATGCTCGCCTATCTGTATCGGGCCTCCAAGGTACAGGATCTGCCACAACCAGCCCCAGTGACTCTTCTCCACCATTGCGTACAAACTCGGCACAAATCGGTCAAGAATGTTGTGTCCTAATACTATGATCAAACCGAAGGCCGCTAGTGCTCGCACCGGCAAGAAAATAAGCCCTGCTAACAGGACCATGCACCATCCGATCACCCAGATCACTCCGGCGAGCAGGTAATGTCCGAAATCGAAGTTGAAGGTCCAGGCCACGCGAAGCACGGTGAGTTCCAGCAGCACCAGCCATAAGCCCCGCGTAACAAGAAAGCGCGCCAGATCCCGGCTATTCGCCAATTTGCGGCCGTGCAGGAAAGCCGAAGTGCCCGCCAGAAAGATGAATGCCGGAGCAACAAAGTGCGTGATCCAGCGGGTGAGAAAAATGCCGGGAGTTGGGCCGCCGGCGGGAAGACCGGAGTAAACGCGGATATGGTCAATCGCCATCAGCAACATCACCGCGCCGCGCACTATATCAACTGATTGGACGCGGCCGATAAGGGGCGTTTCAATATGGTCAATCCTGGTGGCTTGCGCGGGCGCTTGTCTGGATAAGGCGGGCGTTGCTGTTTTCATCGGGAATCTCTTCCTCTACGGAATTCACTTGAGATAAGACGGAATTGCGGCCGATTTGTTATCGGCGAAATCGTAGCACTACCGATCTGGACTGACCAACAAATCTAGTAAAGACGGTGCTTGAATACAGGAGGAGATAAGTGTTCAGGGCTAAAACTCAGAGGTCTTTACGCGTTCGGCACAAAAAATCGAATGACCCAAAACGTGAGCGCGGCGACGACGGCGGATGCAGGGATTGTGAGCACCCAGGCCCAGACAATTTGTTTAGCAACGCCCCAGCGCACGGCAGAGAGGCGCGAAGTGGATCCTACGCCAACAATCGCGCCAGTGATTGTGTGGGTGGTACTAACGGGAATACCGTGATAGGCCAGCACGAAGAGCGTGACCGCGCCCGCGCCTTCAGCGCAGAACCCACCGACAGGACGGAGTTTGGTGATTTTTGATCCCATGGTGTGGACGATGCGCCAGCCGCCCGAATATGTTCCCAGTGCGATGGCGGCGTTGGCACCCAGAATGATGTACCACTTGTAACTTCCCCATCCGGCAGCGAATTGCGCCGGCGTAAGATAGCCGCCAGCAAGCAGCGCACCGGCGATGATGCCCATGGTTTTTTGCGCGTCGTTACCCCCATGGCCCAGGCTGTAAGCGGCTGCAGAGAGAAGCTGCAGCTTGCGAAAAAGCTTATCGACGGTGCGCGGCGCGGTGTGCTGGAAGATCCAGGAAACGGCGACCATCAGGCCAAGTCCAATGATCAATCCTATGAGCGGCGCCAACACGACGAAGATGAGCGTGGCCATCCATTTTTCGCCCAGGCCGGGAATTGTGCCGATGATAGGCCAATGCAATTTGGGTTCACGCACCAGAACATGCCAGCCCGCGCGGGCAATAGCTGCACCCGCAAGACCACCAATCAGCGCGTGAGAAGATGAGGTCGGAAGGCCCCACCACCAGGTGAGGAGGTCCCAGATGATGGCGCCGGCAAGTGCAGAAAGAATTACATATTGCGTTGCCTGATGCGGATCGACGAGGCCGCCGGCAATGGTTTTGG
>DASXJO010000952.1:0-3104 GCA_036497385.1 Candidatus Angelobacter sp.
GGTCTTGCCCATAAAGATCGCGATCTTGCAGCGCGGATCGCCCGCTCCGGACGACCACCACTTGCGGCCATTCAAAACGTATTCATTCCCTTCGCGTCGAATGCTGGCCTGAATGTTCGTCGCGTCCGACGATGCGACAGCTGGCTCGGTCATGGCAAAGCACGACCGTATTTCGCCCGCCAGCAGCGGCTTCAGCCAGCGCTCTTTCTGTTCAGGCGTTCCGTAGCGTGCCAGCACTTCCATGTTGCCGGTATCGGGCGCGGAACAATTGAAGACTTCCGGCGCAAGAATGCTGCGGCCCATGATCTCGCACAAAGGCGCATATTCCAGATTCGTGAGTCCCGCGCCGTTCTCATCGTCAGGCAAGAAAAGATTCCACAATCCGGCAGCGCGCGCTTTTGGCTTCAGTTCTTCTATCATCTTCGTCGGCGCCCAGCGGTCATTCTCAATTTCCTGGTAGTAGCGCTTTTCATTGGGATAAATATGCTCGTCCATGAATGCGCGTAAGCGCTGCTGCAAGGATTTAACTTTGTCGGTGTAATCAAAATTCATATGGGCGGTCCTTCAAAGTGGTTGGGCTGCTATAAGGCTAGTCGATTCGCCCCGATTCATCAAATGAATCATTGGAATAGTGTAAAATTTGTGGCGTGCATCTGAGCCAGGTCGATCTTAACCTGTTTGTTGTGCTGGAGGCCATCTACCGCGAAGGCAATCTGACACGCGCGGGTCGCCAGCTCAAGCTCACGCAGCCGGCCATGAGCCACGCGCTCAAGCGGCTGCGCGAACTGTTGCAGGACCCTCTTTTCATCCGCGAAGGGGCCAACATGGTGCCGACTCCATTCAGCCGCAACATGATTAACGAAGTGCGCCAGGCGCTGCAAATCCTGGAAGTAAACCTTTACGAAAACCGCAATTTTGATCCGGCGCACACGCGGCGAAATTTCCAGATTGGATTCTGGGAGCTGATGGAATCCACAATCCTGCCTCCGCTGGCCAAAGTTCTGGCCCGGGCTGCTCCGGATATCTCCATCACCACGCTGCGCGTGAAGCGCCGTGAAATTGAGCAGGAACTGGCCGGGGGAACTTTGGACCTTGTTCTGGATATTCCCATCATCATCAGTGACAATCTTCGCCAGCAACCCCTGTTTTCCGATCGCGTCGTGGTCATGGCGCGCAAGGGACATCCTGCAATCGGGCGAGAGCTCGATTTGGACACGTATCTAAGGCAGGACCATGTTCTTGTCTCTTCGCGGCGTCTCGGCCCCAGCTTGGTGGACACTGAATTGAATCGTTCGGGTCGCAAGCGCCAGATCGTCCTGCGCTGCCAACATTATTTTGCCGCGTGCCGCGTCGTGGGTGAAACTGACATGCTGTTGACCATCCCGGAGCATTACGCGCAGATGCTCAACGTCGGCTTTGATCACCGGCTATATCCGTTTCCGCTGAAGAGTCTGCAACAGCTTGAAATTCATCTGTACTGGCATGAAAGCGCAGAAAACGATCCGCCGAACCGCTGGTTGCGCGAGCAGATCAAGAAAGTGGTGGACGAAATATTTGTAGAACCTGCGCCTGACGTGCGCAGTCGCGCGCGCCAGTCTGAAAAAGGACGCTCCAAGCCGCAACTCATCAGGAGAAACCCATGAAAGGTAGATCATGAAAGCAGCAGTCTTGCATGAATTAAAAAAGCCGATGGTGATTGAGGAAATTGAACGTCCCAAGCCTGGCGATGGAGAAGTCCTGATCAAGGTGGAAGCATGCGGTGTTTGCCATTCTGATCTGCATGTAGCCGATGGCGACTGGAAGCAATTCGCCGGCATCACCAAGCTGCCGCTCATCGTCGGGCATGAGGTTGCGGGAAAAGTAGTTGAAGTCGGCTCCGGCGTAAGCGCGTTGAAAGTTGGCGACCGTGTTGGTGTACCGTGGATTTTCTGGACCTGCGGCGAATGCGACTTCTGCCGTGAAGGCAATGAGAATCTCTGCGTGAAGCAGAAGATCACCGGCGTCACAGTCGATGGCGGCTATGCGGAGTACATCAAAGCGCCTGCCACCCATGCGACGAAGATTCCCGATTCAGTTTCATCAGTACAGGCCGCACCGCTATTTTGTGCCGGAGTTACCGTATATCGCGCCATCATGCAGGCGAAGCCGCAACGCGGGCAGCGGCTTGCGGTCTTTGGCGTGGGTGGACTTGGACATCTGGCTATCCAGATCGGCGCGCATCTCGGGCTTGAAGTTTCAGCAGTCGATGTCGCTGAGGAAAAATTGGCTTTGGCAAAATCTCTGGGCGCAACCAACACCTTCAATGCCGCCACATCGAACGTCGTAAAAGAAATGCGCCGTCGCGGCAGCGCCCATATTGTGCTGGTAACGTCTGGATCCAAAGCCGCGTATGACAGCGCGTTTTATTGCGTGCGTCCCACCGGCACTCTGCTTGCGGTCGGCCTCCCCTCCGATGAAATTTCTTTTCCTGCCATCATGATGGCCGCCGGCGAAGTAAACATCAAAGCTTCCGCTGTCGGCACGCGCAAAGATCTGGAGCATGTTCTGGCGCTGGCGGCAGAAGGCAAATTGCATTGCCAGGTCGCGACGCGTCCGCTGGCTGAAGTAAACGACGTGATGGAAGAAATGCGCGGCGGAAAAATCTCCGGACGCATTGTTCTCACCATGTAGCCGCGCAAAGCAGCGTCTCGCAAGCTGATTTATATTGGATTCAGGAGCATTTTTGAGGGAATAGATGAGAGAAGCGGTGGTAGTTACAAGCTCGCGCACGGCGCTGGCAAAATCTTTTCGCGGATCGTTTAACGCAACGCGTCCCGATGACCTGGCTGCACACTGCATCAAGGATGTGTTGCGCAAAACGCCAAAACTCGATCCCACCGAAATAGAAGACGTGATCCTGGGCTGCGGACAACCGCATGGCCCGCAAGGCCACAACGTGGCTCGTGTCGCTGCAATGCTGGCGGGCCTTCCGCCAACTACCGCCGGGACCACGGTGAATCGTTTTTGTTCGTCGGGATTGCAGGCCATAGCCATGGCGGCGCACCAGATCATGCATGAAGGTGTGGACGCGGCCATCGGCGGCGGAGTTGAAAGCATCAGCATGG
>DASXJO010000953.1:0-1641 GCA_036497385.1 Candidatus Angelobacter sp.
GCCTTTTGAAAGCACGCCGCCGGTGGCGAGAATCTTGATCACGTCCACGCCATATTTCACCTGCGCGCGCACCACGTGGCGGATTTGGTCAACGCCATCGGCAATCTGGAAATCGCGTTCTTCAGGAAACATGCTGACGCGTGTTTGCGGAGAAAAATTGTTGAGGTCGCCGTGTCCGCCAGTGATGGAAATGGCAGGGCCGCTGGCCACGATACGCGGCCCCGGAATCAGACCCTCATTGATGGAATTGCGGAGATCGACGGCCAGAAATGGCAGCGAACCAACATCGCGCACGCTGGTAAAACCGGCTTCCAGCGTCTTGCGCGCATTCACCACGGCGGCAAAAGCGCTTTGAAACGGCGTGTCCTTGAAGTTGTAGATTTCATCATAACGATCAGCCCGCACGCCAAGATGGGTGTGGCAATCAATCAATCCCGGAAGCACGGTGGCGTGTGAAAGATCCATCACAGTCGCGCCCGCAGGGATTGTGACTGAATTCGCCGGCGCAACGCTTTGAATCCGATCGCCAACCACTACGATGACCATGTTGTCGCGCGTTTTGTCTCCAGTGCCGTCGAACAAATGTCCGGCGCGAATATAGACAGTTTTGGGCGTAGGCGTTGGCGTTGGCGTCTGCGCAAATGCAGGTAGAAATGCGCTCGTCACTACAAAGATCAGCCATACCAAGAAGAGAGAAAAGCGTTTCATCAAAGCTCCTGGAAAAAGTAACGGAGAGTATATAGGAAGAAGAGTTTCGCCGAGCTGCCTGCTTCAAGGTTGAATGACTACAACAATTCGCGCTGTTAAAACGCCTTCGCGCGTTGCGACATCTGCTTTATGCGCGAGATAAGCGGCGAGGCCGACTTGCGTGCCGAGCCGCTTGCATCAGGCGCAGAACACACTGACCACATTCCAGAGTCTCAAGCGGTTTGGAGCGTAGCGTCAAAAAAAGGAAGCGGCGCGCTTCGGGGGCTTTAGCTCTTGGCAACCAATAGCACTCGAGAAAAATTCAACCATATTCGCCAGCGATCATATTCGCGGCTGTGTGACGTCGCGGTAACCACAGCGTCTTCCACACAATTTTTGCTGAAAATCACTTGCAATTTCGATCCCAACCCCACCATGGGGCCAATCAGCATCGTCGCATCGCGTTCACCCACAGGAAGAATCAGATCACGTTCCTGGAACGGAAGCCCGTTGCTGGCAAGTCCGCGAAGGATGGCAATGGTCCCGCCTTCTGGGATTTGCAGCGCCTGCGTGTCTTGAGATGCCTCTGACGCCTCAGGCTGCGTTGCAACTCGGCCATGGTTCGCTCCGCTGACCGTGACTGCGCTGGCTACGGTCACGGCGGGAACGCCGAGCTCCCAGTCTTCCGGAGGAAAATAAATTCCCCAAAAGTTTTCCGGGCGATACAGTTCAATCCCGTATTCGCGTTCGCCGGAATCCGCCCACACAACCTGGCCCACACGCCATTTATAAGGAGCAAGCATGGCCACGCGAACTTCCATTTTGGGTTCCAGCGGCACTGCTGAACGGATCTTGGCGCCGTGCCGGTTCACAAGAATAGTTTCCGCGGCCCCACTCACGTGTGACCCGTCACTCTTCTGGCCGGAAACCGCCAATGCTAGCGATACAAGAACA
>DASXJO010000954.1:0-2534 GCA_036497385.1 Candidatus Angelobacter sp.
CAGCTTGCCGGCATCCAGGGCGGTCGGTACTTCGTATTCTGGCTTGTAGCGTCCGCCTCTGTACTTGTCCCAATAAGCAGGCAGTTTGCGCAGTACAGGAGATTTCTGCATCTGCGCCGCATGATCGTAGGCCGCGTCCACCTTCGCGCGGAACTTCTGCACCATCTCCGTGGTGTCAATTTTGTTTTGCTCGGCGTAAATTTCATAGAGCGGACGATGCGCGTTGATCTTTTTGTAAAGCAGCGGCTGCGTAATGGTGGGATCGTCAACCTCACTGTGTCCATGGCGGCGGTAGCCGATCAAATCAATTACTACGTCGCTGCCGAACTGATACCGGTACTCGGTAGCCATGCGCGCAACCCGCAGCACCGCTTCTGGATCTTCCGCATTCACGTGAAAGATGGGAATCGGCTGGCGTTTGGCCAAGTCAGACGAAAACCGCGACGTGTGCAGTTCGCGCGGGTTCGTGGTGAAGCCGATCAGGTTATTCACGATCACCTGAATCGCGCCGCCCACGGAATAGCCCTTCAGCCCAGCAAAATTCAGCGTCTCCGCCCATATTCCCTGTCCCGCGAAAGCCGCATCACCATGCATGATGATAGGAAGAATTTCCTTCACGCCATTTGCGCCGATATGTTTTTGCTTGGCCAGCGTGCGTCCCAGCGCCACGGGATCAACCGCCTCAAGGTGGCTGGGATTGGAAACCAGATGCGTGCGAATGGCCTTGCCTTTGCGGGTGTGAAATTCTCCGGTTGCGCCCTGGTGATATTTCACGTCGCCGCCGCCCAGCACAGAGCGCGGATCAACATCCTCAAATCCGGCAAAAACGTAGTCCGGCGGAATACCGACCACCAGGCTCATTACTGTCAGCCGTCCGCGATGGCTCATGGCCATAATCGTGGTCGTCGCGCCCAATTCCGCGCCGGTCTCCAGTACCGTGTCCAAGAGCGGAATCTGCGCGGTTGCGCCTTCACCGGAATAGCGTTTGGTGCCCAGGTAACGCGTCTGCAGGATTTGCTCAAAGAGATCGGCCTGGAGAAGGCGCTCTGCCAGCCAGCGCCGATCCACCTGTTGCGGCCCAGGATTTTCCATGCGGTCTTGGATCCACTCACGGCGGTCACGCTGCGGCATATGCATGAACTCCGCGCCAATGGTGCCGCAATAAATCCGCCGTGCCTCTTCCGCGCCCTCGCCGTCACCGGGAAGATCGGAGTAGCCGCCGCCAATTGGGCCGCCAAAGGGATTCAGGTTGGCGTCCAGGTATCCCCAGCGGCGATAGGCGTCAAAAACCTGCTCGCGAAGCTGTTCGTGCCCAAGGGAGATTTCGGTTCTCGATAATTCTGCGCTTTTGCTGCTCATCTCGTGTGTGATCCAGACTGGTAAGGGAACCGCTCCAGCGGTAGTTCCTGAAGATTCCTAACCTTTGAGGATAACACTTTGCGCGGAGGAAATTTAAGGTCTGGTGTCTCAAGCTTATGCGGTTTGGAACAATTGCAGTCGAACAGCAACGCTGCTCAGGTTGCCTAATTTCTCTCTGTAAATTTTTATTAACCCTCTCAGCCGACTCCGGCGTGAGGGATGCGGCGCACATCTAATCTGCTAACAGCACGACACAGAGACCAAGGAGGGGACAGGCTTATGCGCCTATTTTCAGGGCTCTTAATTTCATCTCTAGCTCTAGGAACCATTTTGACGACCGGATGCGCGGAACACCGGTATCAAAACGATCCTTATGCCGGATATGGCGGATACGGCGGTTACAGCGGCTATTACGGAGCGAATGACCCATATTACCGGCAGTGGCTGGCCGAGCGGCGTTATAACTATGTCGAATACAACCGGCTTAACCGAGAGCGGCAGCAGGAATATTGGCAATGGAGACGGCAGAACGAAGCTCGCTTCCGCAACGACCCTCGCTTCCGCGAAAACCAGCGCTATGCACCCAACGGTCGGTACGCAAATGACCATGACCGCGATGACCGGCGTAGAAATGACCATGACGCCGATGATCGCGGCAGGACTTACGCCCAGACCCGCAATGGAGATAGAGATCGCCACCGGGCGGATAGAGACCGACACAAGGTGAAGGACCGCGATCACGACAAGGACAAAGACCGCGACCGGGATCATGATCGGCGCTAGCTAAATTAGCAATGAGACGAGAAGGGCGGGCGTTCCTTTGATAAGGATGTTAAGGGCGGCCGCTCTCTTCGTTTTCTACCCCAAAAAACAAGCGTCCCGCGACGAATCGCAGGACGCCCGGCAGCCCTCCCCCAGAACTGCCTTACCACCGAGGGAAAGTCTAGAACCACCCTGTCCTTCCGTCCACGTCACTTTGGTAACTTTCGCGCCGGGACAATATCTCTTTTCCCAACAGCTATTTAGCTGATTTCCGCAACCTAAATGGAGCAGCGTCATCTAATACATTTGCTAGGATAGAAGGTCGCAAAGCCGGTTCTGGGCGTGACAAATTTTTAATCAAGGCAGGCACTTCATGGAGAGCGTTGGAATTCTTGAAATTAACGATGGCAATT
>DASXJO010000955.1:0-3067 GCA_036497385.1 Candidatus Angelobacter sp.
GAAAAAGCGCGGCAGATCGCCGAATATCGCGAACAGCGCGCCCGTGAAGCTACGCTGGCCAAGAGCTCCAAGCTTTCTCTGGAAGGACTGGCGGAACAGATCAAGACTGCCGGCATGAAAGAGCTGCCTATCATCCTGAAGGCCGACGTGCAGGGATCGTCAGAAGTTCTGGCCGATACCTTGACTAAGCTTTCCAATGAGAAGGTGAAGATCAAAATTCTTCATACCGGCGTGGGCGCCATCAATGAGAATGACGTGCTGCTGGCGTCCGCGTCAAATGCGGTGATTATTGGCTTCAATGTCCGTCCGGAGCGCAAAGCGCAGGAACTGGCGGACCAGGAGAAAATCGATATCCGCCTGCACTCGATCATTTATGAACTTCAGGACCAGATCAAGAAAGCCATGCTGGGCCTGCTTGATCCGGTCATCAAGGAAAATTACCAGGGCCGCGCCGAAGTTCGCGACACGTTCCGCGTGCCCAAGGCAGGCACCATCGCCGGCTGCTACGTTCTTGACGGCATCATCAAGCGCGATTCCGATGTTCGCCTGGTGCGCGATGGCGTGCAGGTTTACAAAGGTAAAGTCGGGTCGCTGAAGCGCTTCAAAGACGACGCCAGCGAAGTACGCAATGGCATGGAGTGCGGCATTAATCTCCAGAACTTCAATGACGTAAAGAAAGGCGATGTGATTGAAGCTTTTGTGACCGAGCGCATTGCTGCGGAGATGGGAGTCGCGTAAGGGTATTTGGTAATTGAGTAATTTGGTAAATGGGTAATTGAAAAGCCGTTTGGCTTTTGCACCATACCCATTCCGGATTACTCAATTGCTTTTTTCAAGCGGTTTTCGATTTCATTTACCCAGTTACCAAATTACCCATTTACCAAATTTCTTCATGGACCTTAAAAATCTTCCTCCCGCAATGGTTTCTCAACTCGCCAACATGGTTGAGGACTACGTCACCAGCAACCGCAAGAAGTACGCGCCTCAATCCGCTCCCTTGACGGACGCGCAGCGCAATGCGATGCAGCCATTTTTTTCGCCCGCGGTGCTCGATTCAGCACGGCTCTGCGTTTTTACGCGGCGCACGCGTGTCGAATCCGTCAATGTACGCCATGGCCAAGATGATGGGCATCCGCAACCTTCCGGACTTCGCCGCGATGACCGCAATCACTTTTGGGGACGTAATTGTCTCCCATCAAAAATTCACCGATGCCGTGCTTTTTCATGAGCTCGTTCACGTGGTGCAGTACTCGCAGATGGATATGAAGGAGTTTGCTACGCGTTTCGTCAACGGCTTTATTCAGGGCGGGAGTTATGAAGAGATTCCGCTGGAGAAGATGGCGCATGCGCTGGAAGACCGCTTCAGCCAGAACGCGACACAGGTGTTTTCTGTCGACGATGAAGTTCGGCAGTGGCGGGAACTGCAAAAATCATAGAGGTGTCGGGCAGGCGACGATCTCCATATCCTTGATCTCCGCTGAATTCCCAGCTATTCTGCATATGAACACAAATTGCGCCCGTCGGTTCTTTCCGGCGGGCGTTTTTCTTTGGAGCAACAAAATGACGGATGCCGAGATCCTCACGCTGGTAGACCGCCTTGAGCGCTGCATTCTGGCCAAGGAAGAATTTCATCATCGCGATCACCTGACTGTCGCAGTGGTGTACCTGTATGCTTCTGATCTTGAGACGGCCATGGATCGCATGCGCGCCAGCTTGAAACGCTTTGCTGCACATCATGGCGTGACCGGGCTCTATCACGAGACCTTGACGCGTTTTTGGCTGCAACAGGTGGAACGGAGATTGGATCGCGGAGCGTGTTTGTCGGAATCCGTGAACAAGGTCCAACAGGACTCAATGATAAGAATTTGGCGTTTGAGTATTACAGCCGAGAGCGACTTGATTCGAAGGAAGCGAGGGAAACCTGGCTGAAACCGGATCTAAAGGAGGTATGAGTTGGAAGGGCGGATTTACTTCGCCGCCGCTACAGAGGTCGCTTCGTCGCCGCTAAAGCTGGAACCATTATTCTTTGAGGCCACCTTAACTCCGCTCAGGCTGTTCACGTATTTGAAAACGCCTTTATAAAGCGAGTCGGCAATGCGCTGGCGATATTCATTGGTCTTCAGCTTCCTGGCATCATCAGGATTGCTGACAAAAGAAATCTCCGCCAGGATTGACGGCATGTTCGCGCCGATCAGCACCACGAATGGCGCTTTCTTTACGCCGCGATTGCGCAGATTGGGGGTCTTGGCGCTCAGTCCGGCATAGAGCGAGCGCTGTACGTCAGAGGCAAATTCGCGCGATTCGCCGATCTTCTCTTTTAGCGCAATCTTCTTTACCAGGTCCTGCAATTCGTGGATTGACTGCTCTGAAACCGCGTTTTCGCGCGCTGCCACTTCCAGCGCGTCGGCGCGGCTGGTGAAGTTCAGGTAATAGGTTTCCACTCCGCGCGCCGTGGGATCGTCAGAAGAATTGGCGTGGATGGAGATAAACAGGTCCGCCTGTTCTTTGTTCGCGATAGCGGTGCGCGTCTCCAGCGGAATGAACGTGTCATCGTCGCGTGTATAAACCACTTCAGCGCCCAGCTTGTTTTCCAGCAGCTTGCCCAGCTTCAGGGCTACGTCCAAGACTAGGTCTTTTTCTTCCAGACCATTAGGCCCGATTGTGCCTGTGTCATGTCCGCCATGTCCTGCGTCAACCACGATTTTGCCGATCTTCAGGCCAAGCGCCCGAATGAGAGAGCGTTCGCCGGCTGCGTTAGGAGCTGCTGTGCGTGTAGTTGCGGCGATGCTGGCGGAACTGCGCGACCTTGCGTCAACATTGGTCCGCTTATTTCTGCTGGATTCTTTCGGCGAGATCGATTCAAACGTTGGGCCGCTGGTGGGTTCGCCGGCAGCGCGGTCGGAGTCTTCCATTCCGGCGTCATCGCCGGTGATCTTCGGCGTGATAACTTTGGCGGTTTCCGCCGGCGTCTGCGCTACCACCCGTTCCTTGTCTTTGTCCTTATCTTTGCCGTGGCCTCTGATGGGAATGGATTTCCCTGCATCCGCGCTTTGCACGTCCATCGGGG
>DASXJO010000956.1:0-1661 GCA_036497385.1 Candidatus Angelobacter sp.
ACAGTAACGCATTTCAGCTTCACCTGGCAACGGTGCCAGCAATTGATGACATTCTGCGCAACGGTGCCCGCCGGGCGTTGCAGGCGGCGATCGAGCAGGAGGTCGAGCAATACATCCAGCGGAACAAGGATCACCTGGATGAAAAAGGTCGGCGGTTGGTGGTCCGCAACGGGCATCATCCGGCCCGCAAGATTCAGTCGGGCAACGGTGCGATCGAGGTGCACCAGCCGCGCGTGAATGACAGGCGGGTGGATGAACAAGGCAACCGGCTTCATTTTTCTTCAAAGATTCTTCCTCCGTATCTGCGCAAGACCAAGGCCATTGAGGAACTGGTTCCCTGGCTTTATCTGAAAGGGATTTCCACCAGCGATTTCCCCGAGGCGCTGGCGTGCCTGGGGCATGATGGATCGGGCCTTTCGCCCACCACCGTTGTTCGGATGAAAGAACTCTGGCAGGGAGAATACGAGAATTTTTCCCGCCGTTCGCTCCAGGGCAAACGTTATGTCTACCTCTGGGCCGACGGGATTTACTTCAACATCCGTCTGAGCGACGAGAGGCCCTGTGTGCTGGTTTTAATGGGCGCTTTGGAAGATGGGACCAAGGAACTGATCGCCATGGTCGACGGCGAGCGTGAGAGCGAGCAGAGCTGGCTGGAGTTGCTTCTGGATGTAAAGAGCCGCGGCCTGATCGAAGCGCCCATGCTTGCCACCGGTGATGGGGCATTGGGATTCTGGAAAGCCCTGCGGCAGGTTTATCCTTCCACCCGGCATCAACGCTGCTGGGTTCACAAGACGGTGAACGTGCTGGACAAACTGCCGCGTGGTCAGCAGGTGTCGGCCAAGAACATGCTGCACGAGATCTGGATGGCAGCGACCAAAGAAGAGGCAATCAAAGCGATGGGCAAGTTCGCGGCGACGCATCAGGCCAAGTATCCCAAGGCGGTCGAATGCCTCATTAAAGACAAGGACGAACTGCTGGCGTTTTACGACTTCCCCGCCGAGCATTGGCAACATCTCCGCACCAGCAACCCCATCGAAAGCACGTTCTCGACGGTGCGGTTGCGAACCAGCAAAACCAAAGGCGCCGGCAGCCGCACCGCCTGCCTGGCGATGGCCTTCAAACTGGTGGAATCCGCTCAGAATCATTGGCGCAAACTCAACGGCAGCACGTTGCTGCCCGCCGTGATTGCTGGAGTGATCTTCAAGGATGGAACCAAAATCGCCGCTTGAGGTTCAGACTCCATCCACGACTTTTGACAATAGCTCTTGCACATTCCACTGGACGATTTGTTTATGTGTGGCACTCAATCTTAGCTTCATGATCGCTAGGCCAAGCGCGTACATGCCATCAATCCAGTTTCGCGGTGAAAACGCGTCGATCGCTTCCAACCATCCGTAATCCAATGGACGCAGACATTTCGAAGGTACAACGTGGGGCACACCAAAACATAATTCTCCTTTCATCGCATCGAAAGTTTCATGCCGCAGTGCCAGTCTCTGCGCCGCAGCGCGCACCCGCTCATCATCATAAATCAGATATGCAGTCGTTCCAAAGAGCGTGTCGGGAAAAAGCGGCTGCTGCACAAATAACATGTCAGGATCGCAAAGGACGACAAATTCATTGTTCTGTTCTTCAACAATGTCAGCGACGCGGATTAAGGT
>DASXJO010000957.1:0-3999 GCA_036497385.1 Candidatus Angelobacter sp.
CACATCACGCTGGGCGACGTGGAAACCATGGTGCTGGCCGCCAAGCAGCGGTCCTTGTATGAACTCACGGATGCCATCTCCGCCCGAGACAAAACTCGCGCGCTCAGCGTACTGGACGCGCTGCTCTCCACCAGTGAAGGCGACGATGCCGCCATCGGCCATCTTTATATGCTGGCCCGCACCTTCCGCCAGATGCTGGTGATCCTGGAAAAGAACGTCCGTGACTCCCGCGCTATCTGGCAGGCGCTGTGGCAGGGTTTCCGTCTGCCTCCCTTTGCCGCTGAAGACGTGATCCGGCAGGCCCGCCGCTATAAATCCCGCCGCGACCTCACGCGCGCGCTCAAGCTGATCGCCCGCGCTGATCTGGCTCTGCGGTCGAATGCTCCCAGCAAGCGCCTAGTGCTGGAAAACCTGGTCATACAGCTATGCGAAGAACATAAGGTTGTGCTGACAGAATGGCAACAGGAAGAGCTGCCGGTTTAGGGACACAAGCGGAACCGCGATTCGGGACGGACGTTTTAAGGAACTATGTTCGAGTATCTACAGCTATGGGCATCCTGCCTTCTGATATGCCTGGGGTTCACGACAATCGCGGTTCCAGGGTTCCGGAGAGCAGCCCGGCCCAATCCGCCCCCCAAGCCCTACCGCTTTTCCCGATTGAGCGCAGTACAGCGCATCGTCCCATTCTGGTTGGCAATGTCTCCATTGCACTTCTGCACATCGCGCAAGCCGGTCTTGACCCAGCGGCCTTTGCTGTCTTGGCAGGTGGCATACAAGGTGGTGTCTAGTAGCTGGATATCTTTACAAGTGGCGATGTATGAACCAGGCGGCAGCACGCCAGTGACTGCACAGTTCAGGATGCCGTTGACATTGGCTACGCCGTCAGCGCAGCGATTAGCGTCCTTGAGTGAAGTTGGCATCTCCCGGCCATCGAGGCTTTTGCAGACGGCATGCAGCGTTGTGCCTTTCATGTGGATATTTTCGCAGCTTTCCGTGTATGGTCCGGCCGGCTGTGCAGGCGCGGCAGATTGGCTTCCGCCTGCGCATTCGAGCTTGCCATTCTTGTTGGCAATGTCTGAGCACTTTTCATAGTGAGAGAGCTTGGTGGAGTGGGACTTCCCTTCTGCATCCTGGCACATGGCATAGAGCGTCCCTTTTTTTACCGAGACATTACTGCACGTCTGCTGGTAAGAACCTGCCGGATTGGCTTCTTGCGCCGCACTGACGCCGCCTGCGCTACCCAGCAGAATGAGCGTCGCAAAAAAACCAGCCAAAAAACCAAGAGTGCTGCCTGAACGCATGAGATATCCCTTCATGATTGCTGATCTTTGCTCAGTATAGTGGAGGTTCCGAGGGGCGTTGAGCGAATAATTTCGCCCGCAACAGGTGGCGTTCTCGTTTATAACCAAGATTGCATGGGACAAACACGCGCATGACAACTTCTGCCAGGCCAGAAGGCCCACCCGCTCCGGCGACACACCCCGGCGTGGGACACCATGCGTTTCTGGTGGCGGCGGGAATCTTCCTGAGCCGCATCGCCGGACTGGTGCGCGACCGCATCTTTGCTCATTATTTCGGCATTACCTATGTCGCGGACGCATTCAAAGCGGCGCTGCGCATTCCCAACACCCTGCAAAATCTTTTTGGTGAAGGCGTGTTGTCGGCCTCGTTCATTCCGGTCTATGCCAAGTTGATCGCCCAAAAAGACCGTGAAGAAGCAGGCAGGGTTGCTGGCGCGGTGTTCTCTTTGCTCGCCGTCATCACTTCCGTGCTGGTGCTGGTGGGAGTTCTGGCCACGCCTTACATCATTGATGTGATCGCGTTTGGCTTCAAGGGCGAAACGCGCCGGTTGGCGATTCAACTGGTGCGCATACTGTTCCCCGGAGTGGGCCTGCTGGTGATGTCGGCATGGTGCCTGGGCATCCTGAACAGTCATGGCAAGTTTTTTCTCTCCTACGTTTCACCTGTGCTCTGGAACGCGGCATTTATCGCGGCCATGGTGGCTTTCCGCCATAACGACATGTCGCACCTGGCCGTGTATACCGCCTGGGGATCAGTTGTGGGAAGCGGGCTGCAATTTCTGGTGCAGCTTCCCATGGTGCTGCGGCTCGCTCCCGAATTGCGCATCTTCTTTACTTCACTTACTGAAAATGTCCGCGTGGTGATCAGGAATTTTGTTCCTGTGTTCTTCAGCCGAGGCGTGCTGCAATTAAGCGCCTATATTGACGGACTGCTGGCAAGCCTGCTGCCCGTTGGCGGCGTTTCCTCGCTGGCAAATGCCCAGACTCTTTATACGCTGCCGGTAAGTTTGTTTGGCATGTCAATCTCAGCGGCTGAACTGCCTGCGATGTCCAGCACGCTGGGCACGGACGAGCAGGTGGCGACCACTCTGCGGCAGAGGATCGCCGCCAGCACTAAGCGTGTGGCTTTTTTTGTGGTGCCTTCTGCCGTGGGATTCATTGCGCTCGGCGACGTGATCACCGCAACCATCTACCAAACAGGAAAGTTTTCGCACGCCGACGCGGTAAAGGTCTGGACGATTCTGGCCGGATCAGGCGTAGGCCTGGTGGCTTCAACGGTTGGCCGGCTTTATTCTTCTGCCTATTACGCGCTGCGCGATACGCGGACGCCTGTGCGGTTTGCCATTGTCCGCGTGATCCTGACAACAGTTCTGGGATACTTTTGTTCGCGGCCATTGCCGCAGCTTTTGGGCGTGGATCCGTTCTGGGGCGCAGCCGGGCTGACAGCTTCTGCCGGATTTGCAGCGTGGGTGGAGTTTGTATTGTTGCGACGCGGGATGAATCTAAAAATAGGACGGAGCGAGTTCCCTGCTCCCTACTTTGGTCGACTATGGGCTGCTGCGGTGATTGCCGCAGTCGTGGCATGGGGAGTGAAGCTGGGCCTGCATCCCGATCGGCCAGTTATTGGCGGTCTGTTGATTCTTGTTCCTTACGGCGCGGTTTACCTGGCCTGCACCGCATTGATGGGAATCGAACAGGCTGGTGGGTTGGTGAGAAGGGTGCTGCGGAGAGGCTAACGTCAAAAACTTTTGCCGCTGATTTACGCGGATAAACGCAGATACGAATTAAGACAGAAGAAATATTCGTCGAGGGATTGACAGCGGTAAAAAGAGTCCATCGGCGCCGAGGAAAGGATATCAGCGTTATCTGCGCCCATCTGCGGCGAAAAAACTTAGTCGATCACCCGCATGTTCGCCCAGTCATACTGGAATTTGTGTCCGCAGTCCAGGCAGACGACGTAGTGTTCGCCGGCAGGGGTGGGGACGTCCCAGTCTGAATTGACGGCGCGGCGTTTGGAGGCCACGGCGGCGGCAAAGGGCTGGGAAATCTTTTTGTGCGAGCAGCGAATCGAGAGCAATTGGAGAATTTTATTGACCATGGACTTCTTTTCTACCTAGCCCCCATCCCGGGTGCCTCCCGAAGGAAGCACCCTGAAGAGGGCAAATGGGACTGCCTTCCCAAGAAAAATTATGCAGTGGCCGTTGTCATGCGCGGTGAATCCGCGATTGAAGTGGCTTCCTTTGCGGCGCCATTCATTTCCTTTGTGCCGGGCTTCCGGATGTCAATCGATCCCTTAAACCATGCCCCGTCTTCGATCGAAATTCTTTGGCAAACTACGTCGCCCCCAAGGGACCCTTCGTTCCTGATGTCAACCCGGTCGCTGGCCGTGACGTTGCCTTTTACCTTGCCCAGGACCACAACTTCCTTGGCATTGATGTTGGCCTGGACCTGGCCATTGCGGCCGACCGTAACGCGGTTGCCGGGCAGATTGACGGAGCCTTCTACGCGGCCGTCGATATAAAGCGATTCAGATCCGGTAACTTCGCCTTTGATCACGAGCGATTTTCCAATGGTGGCTTGCTCGGTGTTGTTGAGAACGGCATTGCGAGGCGCGGCGACCGGCGTCGGCTCGCTAGGCTGAGTGGGGGTAGTGCTCATAATTGGTTTCTCCGGTTCCGCTGCTGGTTTTTGGTTCGGA
>DASXJO010000958.1:0-4999 GCA_036497385.1 Candidatus Angelobacter sp.
TGGAACTGGTGCCGCCCCCACGTTGGCAGCCATACAGCAAGCCGCCGCCAGAATGGACAGTACTCTGTTCATGCAAACTCCTTAACATACAGAATCTGGGTTCCCCTTTGTAAATCCCGCTAATTCTATGAAATCATAAGGGCTACAAGCAACCGCCTTATGTTCTCCTGAATGTCTGGGCGTGTCTTTTTTACAACACCATGGGAACCCGCTAAACTCCTAAAGTCAGGCCAGTTACCTTAATTCGTGACCCAAAGTAAGATGCCTCTGGCCGGAAAGCGTTGTTCCGATGCCACTGCTGATTTCGTTGCTAAGTAGCTCATTTTATTGAACTTGAATAAATAAGCCTTATATTTTTTAAAAAGGTGAGAAAAGCTCACTTCGGAGCCAGACAAGCCCCTTTTCCACGGTCGGCTTCGGTCATCTTTGTCCCTCCTTCTTTATACTGGCGGCATGGCCTCTGACCGCGAAGTCGAGATCAAGTTTAGGATCGACGACATTGAAGCGTTCACTGCTTCCCTCCCGACGGCTGGGTTTCGGCTGATTACTCCCCGAACCCACGAGATGAATACCCTTTTTGACCAACCCGGCGCCAAACTTCGTAGGCGGGGAGCCTTGCTCCGCCTTCGGGAATATGGCTCCCGCTGGACGCTCACTTACAAGGACCGCAGCAGGAAGCAATCTGGCCGGCACAAGTCCCGCCGGGAGATTGAGACACAGGTAGAGAACGGCGAAGCCATGGGCCGGATCATCGAGGCGATAGGCTTCAGCCCCAGCTTCCGTTATGAAAAGTTCCGCAGCGAATGGGCCGACTCTACCGGCCATGTGGTGATCGACGAAACGCCTATCGGCAACTTTGGCGAAATCGAAGGTCCCGCCACATGGATTGACCTCACCGCCAAGCGGTTGAATGTTTCAGTCAAGAGCTATTTGAAAGAGTCTTATGCGGAACTGTTTGCCGGCTGGAAACGCAAGACCCGGAGCAAAGCGAACGAAATGACGTTCAAGGCGATCAAAGGGTAGTTTTGAATCCGTGCATCTCGTCCCGTAGGGCTAATCTCAGCCGCGAAGCGGTAGTTTTTCGCGCTACAATTCCTCTCGTCCTGTTCTTCCCTCCCCAGGAGTTCGCGAATGTTCGACTACATCATCATTGGCGCCGGGTCTGCCGGATGCGTGCTGGCCAATCGACTAAGCGAAGATCCCACGGTGAAAGTTCTTCTGCTGGAAGCCGGCTGCCGCGACACCCGGAAAGAGATCCACATGCCGGTGGCGTTCTCCAAGCTCTTTAAGGGGCCATGTGACTGGACATATTTCACTGAACCGGAAGCCCAACTGGGAAATCGCAGCCTTTATTGGCCTCGCGGAAAAATGCTGGGCGGCAGCAGTTCCATGAATGCCATGATCTATATTCGCGGCAACCACGCTGATTATGACCAGTGGCGCGACCTGGGCAATCCCGGCTGGGGCTATGCGGACGTGCTGCCCTATTTCAAGAAATCGGAAAAGCAGGAACGTGGCGAATCGGAATATCACGGCGCGTCCGGGCCGCTGTGCGTGAGCGATCTGCGGACGGTGAATCCGCTAGCAGAAGCGTTTGTCGCCGCTGGAGAAGAAGCCGGTTTTGAGCGCAATCCTGATTTCAATGGAGCGCAGCAACATGGAGTCGGCTTTTATCAGGTCACGCAGAGCAAAGGCAAGCGACACAGCGCGGCGGCGGCGTTTCTGCATCCCGTGGCTTCGCGGAAAAACCTGACCGTAAAGACGGAGACGCATGTCTTCGGAATCTATTTTGAAGGCAAGCGCGCTGCAATTGTCAGCTTTCAGCAGGGCAACTATAGCGTGCAGGAACGCGCAGAACGCGAGATCATTCTTTGCGCCGGGGCAATCGGCTCACCGCAGTTGCTCATGCTCTCCGGAGTAGGCCCGGCTGAGCATCTGAGCCACTTCAATGTACCCATCGCATGCGATCTGCCGGGAGTCGGCAAAAATCTTCAGGACCATCCTGCTTGCGCGACAGTCTATGAATGCACCAAGCCAGTCAGCCTGGCCAGCGCTGAAACCTTCTCCAACCTAATGCGTTACATGATTTCCAAAAGAGGGCCGCTCACCTCAAACGTGGCGGAGGCCGGCGCGTTTGTCAGAACCTCTTCCCGCGCCCCGATCCCCGACCTGCAATTCCATTTTGGCGTTGGCTATTTTGTTGAGCACGGATTCCAGCAGATCAAAGGGCACGCTTTCACCATGGGGCCGACTCTTCTGCATCCATTCAGCCGGGGCGACATTCGTCTGCGTTCCAGCAATCCGCTGGACTCTCCTGCCATCCGCGCTAACTATCTTTCTGATTCACGAGACATGGACATAATGCTGGAAGGCATCAAGCTGTCCCGCAGGCTGGCGGCAACGAAAGCCTTCGATAGCTACCGCGGCGCAGAGCTCCACCCCGGCCCAGCAGCGAACGATGACGCCGCTCTACGCGCACACATTTCCAAATTCACTGAGACGCTCTATCATCCCGTGGGCACATGCAAGATGGGAACTGACGCTATGTCCGTGGTGGATTCCGAACTGCGGGTTCAGGGCGTGGAAGACCTGCGGGTAGTGGATGCATCGATTATGCCGACTGTGGTCGGCGGCAACACGAATGCGCCTACGATCATGATCGCGGAGAAAGCAGCGGATCTGATTAAGAACGGACCTGCGGCCCGACGGACGGAAAGCTATGCTGGAAGTTTGGCTTCACATTGATTTATTTTTACGTTAATTAGCTGTCGCTATCTCCACCACCTGTCCTGGCTTGATGGAGTTGAGTGCGCGAACTGCATTGGGGACGAGCGGCTCAATATCGCTTATATCATTGGAATAGACGCACAGAACCAAAATCGCGATGTTCCGGTCCGCAAGATTTTGTTGATGGCGTATATTCCTATCAATTGTGACAAGAACGTCAAATAGCAATTCAGCCTGAGCCAATAATTTTCCATTTGTCATGCCACCAAAGCCGGCCTCACGGGCTGTTTCGCAATTGTACCCGGCGGCAATAAGCATGAATTTCAGCTTTCTTGGAACACACTCATCAAGCAGGATCCTCATTTCAAGGAGGCGGCCAGACTCGACCTGGCTTCCTCAAGGGCAGCTACTGCCGCTTCGCGGCTCACGCTGGGAAAGTCCTCTAGAAACTCATTCAAACTCCGACCGTGTTCAAGATAATCGGTCAAGGATTTGAAAGGAACCCGTGTCCCATGAAAAACAGGCTCCCCGCTGAGAATGGCGGGATCGCGGACAATGGTAGTCAATTGGGCCATGAATCGATTTTACCGCACACTCATTCACACCTGTAGATTCCATTCAAGAAAGGGCGCAACCGCCCTTGATATAAAGTTGGTTCGTCCACAACTCGAAGTGCGCGAATTTCTGGTTATCACGTTCGCTTGACTGAGAAGGCCTTCGCGGCCATGGCCTCCAACACCTTCTGGTCCACATCCGCCAGCTTCTTGATGTAGACGCAGCCCTTGCCTCTGCTGTGCTTGCCGAGTTTTGGCAGCAGCGCTTCAGAGTCGCTTAACCCGTACAAAACTGTTGCGGCCTTACGTGGTGAAAATGCAATCAGCGGCATGTCGCCTTCGCGCCCGCTGTCATACACGTAGTGGTGGCTGCCGAAGCCTATGATGGACGGTCCCCACATCTTGGGCTTTTCGCCAGCGGCTTTCTGCATCAACTTGACGAGCGCCTTAGCATCCGCCCGCCGTCCCTCGTCTGTGATCGCATCGATAAACGCCGACACACTCAATTTGGTAGGTTTGGTTTTATTGTCTGCCATACGTCTCCCGCTTCCCTGTTTCAACTTTTGTGTTGCTTCAGAGTGATGTTTCACTTCCCTTTCAAGAAATCCGCCACCGTCTTGATGTAGAGATTCGGCTGGTCAACAAACGCCATGTGGCCGGCTTGCGGCATGATTGCCAGCTTTGATCCCGTGATTTTTTCATGCATGGTGCGTGAAAGCCGTGGATTGGATTCATCGTGGTCGCCACATATCAGCAGCGTGGGAACATGAATGCTGGAAAGCTTGTCCAGATATTCCACTGACTTCAAATTGCCGTCGATAACGAACTCTCCGCCAGATCCCCACATCTCGCGATAAAGATCCCACGATGTCGACGTGTTGCCGGATGCAGGATCGTAATTCGCGTCCGGACGGCGCTGATAAAGATACGGGAAGTAACCGTCGCCCCAGGCCAGCTTGGCATAGTCGTCAGGGTAGCGCCCTTTCTCCCAGTCCTTGCCCTTGCCGAACAGGCCGGCTTTTTCCAGTGCTTCCAACTTCACCAGCGCTTCCGGCGGCATGCTGCGCTTTTCCTCGGCCAGCACTTTGTTCATCTCGCTTGTGCTGTAAAACGTTCCGCCCAACACCAAGTGAGTGAGGTTCTGCTGATATTTGAATGCATATGCCTGCGCCAGAACGCCACCGTAAGAATGTCCCATGAGGCTGATCTTGCCCAGATGCAGCGCCTGGCGGACGCTCTCCACGTCTTCCACCATGTTTTCCACCGTGTATTGCGTAGCGTCTTCCAGCTTTTCTGACCGGCCCGATCCGCGCTCATCGATGAAGATAAGTTTGTTGCCCCGCGCCAGCGGCAGCAGGTAAGGCATCAAATAGTCATGCGCAACGCCGGGCCCGCCGTGAACGATCATCAAAGGCGCGCCCTGACCGATCGTTTGGTAATAGATCAGCACTCCGTTGGCATCGACGTAGCCTTCTTGTACGGGATAGACGTTGGCGGAAGTCGCTGCAACGGGAGCTTTAGGCTTTTTTGTCTGCGCCAATGCTGCGATGGATAAGAGAATGACAAGCAGCAACAACATGGATTTTTTCATGCGGAAGATTATAGTTCCGTGTGTCAACCGCAGCAGATGATTGAAAACATTGGACAAATACTTGCGGCGGTGAGGTTGGCGAAGGACTAAAATATATGCGGGGTTCCTATATGAAACGGCTGGCTTC